>PACG01000078.1 GCA_002699335.1 Candidatus Poribacteria bacterium | reverse complement strand
TTTCATAATTCATTAATCCAATTATGCTCAACTTAATAGATCCATCAATAGAATTAACATCAGTTTTTATTCAAAGCGATCGTATCATTTTAGAATCGATTCAAATGTCCTATTGCCAACAAATTTCCAATGAATTTACTCCTGAAATAACGCAATACATGTTTCCGAAACCTCCTGTAATTGTTGAAGAAACTGCTCAATTTATTTCTGAATCACTGACTAAAATGCAAAAGAGAAAGGAATTAGTTTTGGTCATAAAAAAGAAAGAAAATAGAGAGTTTTTGGGTTGTTGTGGTTTCTATAGCAAAGAATCACCAACAACTCCAGAATTTGGGATTTGGATAAAAAAAGATGCTCATGGCAATAAATATGGAAGCGAAGCAATAAACATTCTCAGGCATTGGGCAATTGAAAACATTGATTTTGACTATGCAATTTACCCAGTTGATACAGCCAACATCGCAAGCAGAAAAATTGCTGAATCCTTAGGAGGAGTCGTAATTAAAGAAAAGGAGGATTTCGAATTGGCCTGANAATGCTAGATGGGATTCTCATTCCATAACACNGGTAAGGAGCGTTAAAATGTCCTAACGACTCCCACCACTTCGCTAACTCTAAAAGTAAGCACACCTTCATAAAGATTCCCTAAGCCAAATGTGATGTCAACACAAATAGAGACGCGCAGATGCAACGAAGGATACTCAAGCAAGCTTGGATCATTCAACTGACTCACTCGCCAGTNGCTCCAGCCGCCAAATGCGGCACCCAACTCCATTTCCAGTTCTTGCCTGTGGTATAGATGATCTGCGTTAGTTAGCGATTCTCAATAGTAGCAGTCTNGGTTTCGCTGGTCAAACCATTACCGTTTTCCCTGTTTAACCTTCCGATAACCTGATCACCGTTGGTGATTGTGGAAACTGGGTTTTGCTTATCAACTCGAAATAGGAATTCGACTTGGNTCTCTGCTTGAGATTGTCGGCCCCAGTCCCAAATCACTCTAGCTGATAGTTTAAATCCGTGTTAAAATCTTCCTGACTGTCACANCAACTTAAATATAGAAGTATAATCGACAACTGAAAAGCAGGAGTTATGCATGCAAAAACGACCCTTTGGCCAAACGGGTGAAGACCTTTCGATCATCGGTTTCGGCGGGATTTTGGTTACCAATACCGAACAAGCCGAGGCCAATCAATTGGCTAAATACGCCTTCGATCAAGGCATCAATTACTACGATGTTGCTCCGGCCTACGGCAATGCCGAAGAACGACTAGGCCCCGCTATCCGCGACTTCCGTCAGGACATATTTTTGGCCTGCAAAACGGGAAAACGCACCAAAGCAGAAACCATAGACGAACTCCATCGCTCGCTGCAGCGTCTAGAAACCGACTATTTCGATCTCTACCAACTACACGCCATAACATCAAAAGATGATCTGGATCAGGTCCTAGCTGTGGGAGGTGCAATCGAAGGCCTGATCGAAGCCCGTCAACAGGGCTTGGTTCGTTATCTCGGGTTCTCTGCGCATTCAGTTGNAGCCGCCGTGGACTTAATGGGTCAATTCGACTTTGATTCAGTCCTGTTTCCGGTCAACTGGGTTAACTATTTTGAGGGCAATTTTGGCCCACAGGTGATGCAGAAAGCTCAAGATAAGGGGGTAGCTCGTTTGGCGCTGAAAGGAATGGCCAAACGAAAATGGGCCGACGATGAGGACAAGTCCTCCTTTTCCAAATGCTGGTATGCTCCGGTGACCACGGAAGAAGAAGCCCAGTTGGCCCTCCGTTTCACTCTGTCCCAACCCATCACTGCTGCTATTCCTCCGGGGGAAGNAGCCCTATTCGACTGGGCATTAAAAATTGGCCGGGATTTTAGTCCGATGACGGAGGAAGAGATCAACCAACTGAAACAACGATCAGCGGGTCTAACACCGATCTTTCAACACGTGGCATAGANAAGACCCGAGGCATTCACCATCCGAGGATAAGCCCGATATTGAAGAATCTGNTGGCAATTGGAATGATGTNGCCAGAATAGAGATGTGATATCTCTTCTAAACCAAAAGAAATTGAAGCTAAATTTAGGGAGATGGGTGGAGGTTGTTATTATAGTGCTGAATTGGGTTGGTTTCCTATTTGGGATTTTGATTGTCCTTTAGGAAACAAGTCGAGGCCGCAAGTTAGAGTGCTAAATTCTGGTGTCTGTATAGAATATGCTGGCCTTTCAGTGGAAGTGTTTGAGTATGCGAGTAGGTTCTATCATTCATCGTTTGATATGAATGAGTATTTGATTAGTAATTATGGGATAAGTCAGAAGGTCATCAAATAGCTAATAAACAATATCCATCATATTTTGGTTATTTGGGTGCATTACANTGCGGCCAGTCGGTTATTCAACTAACATATTTAGCAACTGATTTTGATTAGTTTAGACTATGATTATGAATTGATTTGCACCAGCGCAGATCGGTGGAAATCCGGGAGAAGTAAGCAACTAACAGCAAAGGATTTGGTTGCCCTTGCGGGTTTAAGGAAGAAGTAAATTGTTTGGCTTACACTTTGATGTAAGTAAACCAAGTACTAGCCCATATGTTTACCTATGGCCTCGATATTGGTGCACACAACCACTCTAAAACGATGCCTCTCCTGATCAGGCAGGGGAGCTTCGTACTTCCTACCATTTTTCTAGCCATAAATCTACACTTGTTAGCAANAAGGCTTGATATTGTTTCCTTAACCTGTGGCACTGATTAATAACGGAGCGTACTTTGTCCCGCCTTAGTTCTTCTGGGTTAAAATATAGGTGATCAACCACTAAACAGNAACTCAACGCCCAAGTAGCTTATCATCACCAGCTATGATAAGCTGCCCCTATTAATTTCTAATCAACCAGAGNGATTGCGTCAACCAATAGACGGCTCTTAAGGATNGCTTTTTATTCTACTCCATTGGGTCGCTAGTTTTTCTCTCGCATCTACAGCCATTGCNTCCACTAATCCCTTATCATGTATCGACTTTATGGCTGCATCATCCAGTACCGTGTTGAAAAGCCCAATCTCATCAAGCATACCAGTTATTCCGGCATNCCCCCCATTATGATGCCAAGCCATGAAAACCAAATTGGCCTCATTTTGTGGTAGCTTATGCCCCACTTTTCCTTGACCTTCTTGTTTCCCATTGGCGTAAATGCGTTGAACCTTTTCTTTCTCATCATAACTAATGGCAATATGATGCCATTTCCCATCATTGACTTTAGTTGTNCCGTTGANATCAGTCCATTTGCCAGTTTTCTCGTTACCAATTGACATCCCTGNCACTTTGGTATTAGCATTAACATACATGGAATAAGTTCTGGTTGGATTGTCATTAGATTTGGACAGAATGCCACACCATCCGCCACAATCACTTTTAGTATTCAGCCAGATAGTGACCGTATAGGCCGTCAGTTTCAGTTTGTCATCTGGTGGCACCATTACCCAGGTATCTGCTCCAACTTCCAAGGCATTGCCAAACTTGCCTTTGACACGCTTATTACTGCCTTTGATTTCGCCATCATGTCCATTTCCAGAGGCATCAATAACCTTTTCTCCTTTATCTTCATCAAAAAGCCATTGACCAACTATTGTCTCAGGATCAATTTTGGCCTGACTCGGCACAGAAAAGAGGATTGCTAAAATAAGGCAAGCTATCATACCCACTAAACGTTGATTCAGTTTCATGAAATTCTTCTTCAAAAGGTCTTTCGTCCTTCTCATTGTAAACTAGAAATCGCACCATAAAAAANNCGAACAATAAACAGATAGTTATATCATAAGATATTTANANTTCGAGGGCGCCATTTCCCTTTTTCTTCACTGGTAAAAATCCCCATTCCACTTCAACAGGACAGACTGTGGCTTTCAGTATAGGTAAGAAATGGAATGGGGACTAATATATCTAAACGATCTCAAGGNGTTATTCAATGAAAAATGACTCCGAAATGGTACCATCAGATATTCGATTGCAGANGTGCGAATGTCCAAGATGAGCNAGCCAAAAGGGTTTCGGCGTCACAGAGGCATGCCCTCACTGAATAGGATTGGCCTAAGATGGAGCGGGTTTGTCTGAGACTTTGGTCGCCTGTCGATCTGCCAGCATCACCCCACCTTTGGCCCAGTGGTCTTTGGCAAAATCTTCAATGGTGACCATGGTCGATTCTGGGGTGGCGTTGCAAATATCCGACCATCGACTGTGTNATGGCCNCCACCAACTGNTTTTTCTGTTCNCTGGTGCGTCCTTCANCCATNTTGACGTTAATAAAAGGCATTTGATCTCTCCGGTCTAAAAATTAAAAAAGCAACATTCGAATTGTACCTGAAGCAGGTCTCTTTGTGCGATCGTTATTCCGCTAAATTGTAAGGTTATACATGCAAAATGCACAAATGGGTGGGCGGCCCAGATGAGCAAACCGAACAGGTTTCGGAGTCCCAATCGTGAGAGGAGACTAACAAAAAACATTCCACTTCTCACACCTGAGAAATAAAATGGAGAGGAGAATGTCATTCAATGAAAAGACCCAGTCATCATATCACAAACATTCAGATTGCAAGGGTAAAGAGGTAATAATTACAGATAAATAAAAATCCATAGCGTACCGGAGTCCTAACTTTAATGGTCGCCATTAAAGTTGGGACAACAGCAATATATGAGAAATACGTCGACGAATGTAAGTCGTTACGCATAGTTCTGTCCGTTTTGTAAGCACCTACACGACACAATCAAAATCTAGATGAAAATCAAGTGGTGGTTGGAAATGCCAAGAAATTAGAAGGGATTAATGCTAAGAAAATCACTTGGCAGAAAGGCCCCGCTAAGATGGTGAGGATTTCATACTAAACGGTTGTATCTGCAACGACTGGGCCTGCTGNTTATGATNAGTTTNGNGATCTGGTTAAAGCGGCAATCGTTATTGCNGAGAAAAATTAGCCTTCCATTTTATATGGATGCCTTTGAAGTAACTGTGTGTTAGTTTAAGTCGTTGTTGAACCCCCCAGAGGTGAATGATCTAAATTTATCCTAGGCTAGGGTGAAATTTTAGTGGCGTACTAGAGAGAATAATGCCAGAGTCAGATAGATGGGTTAAGGNAATCTTCTACCATGTTCCGTCTAAAAAGTCTAGGAGTGTCAGTGGCATGAATCCCAGCACCAACTAGCGATCTTCAACCGCCGGTAGACTAAAAGCTGTAGAGACACAATCTGNCATTTATCTTGACAGCATGGTGGTTTTCTGCTAATCATCTNGCGATGACAGTTCTGATTTTCAGTATTGACAACCGTTGTAATTCTTGCTTTCCTTTCCACCGGTTCCAATTGTGTTAAAACACCAGGGTTGTTGAAGTAAACAGTTAAGTTGTTATGATACAGGGTTCTAGCCATTAGCCGATATTTTTTGTCATTGGTTTGGGGATTGAACATGTCATTTGGAGGCCAGCAAATCAATCATGAAATAAACTACCCCAGCGGCTAAGTTTCAATTTATGCCGTTGGTGAAGTTTTAAGGAGTTCAACATAATGTTTATACCAAAGAGAACAGAAATTCTAGCTTGGCTGTTCATGTTCTGTTCTGTCACTNTCACCTATTTTTTCCTACGGGATGATTTTGAGAACGATAGGATAGGCGCTAAACCCAAAAATTGGGATGATCCGGGTGATCAGTTGTTAAAAGTGATCAAAGACCCAGAGGGTGAAAGTGGAAATGTGCTCGAACAAAAAGGAGAGGGCAATGGTGAGGGAATACCGATTCCCCTAGGAACTAAACCCAAGGATGCAGGATGGACCGACTATATCGTAGAATGGGACTGGTGGTGGGGATGCCGACACTTGGGTTCTGTTAGCTTGGCGCTATCAAGGCCCCACAGAAAATTTTATTTTTATGCGCAACGGTGAAGATCAAAAATTCAGCATGCTAATTTTTAAAGACGAGGCCAAAGTAACGGAAGTATCGGGGGTTTGGCCCACAGATCTAGAAAAATGGTGTCGATTCCAGCTGTCCGTAATCGGACCAGAATTCAGACTTAAGGGCAAAGAGCGAACAGACGACACTGCGTTTGAAAAGATAAAACCAATTATTACATGGAAGAGCGACGCCTACAAACAGGGCCCCATCGGCCTCTTCGGTGCCGAGCCCCGAGTTCTGTGGGACAATATGGTTGTGTACCAACCTGGAACTAATCCGTATTCGGTTGAACCATTAGACAAGCTGGCTTTGACTTGGGGCGGATCAAGCGAAGCAATCAAATTAAGTAATTGACATCTAAACACGAAAAATAGTGATTCTGCAATCGAATGCCTATTCTTATTTGTTATCTCTACTAAAAGTTTGAAACTCGTATCTGGAACAAATCGAGTACGGGGTAATCAGGCGGGTATCAGCAACCTTAGCTGGGCCCTCTTCTCTTCGTTAGCTAGTTTCTTTCCCGATAAATTCCATTTACTTGAATGCCGATTTATCTGTTTAGCTTTTGATTTCAACGGATTCTCTGATATGATGACAAAATGGTTTATCGGCACGACGAGTCATCGTCGATAATGATGTCGGGCTATTGAAAAGAAGAAAGAGTAGGGAATCTTGATGAAGGAACCTAGTTGTTTTTTATTGCTGCCAAAGGCTAGTTTGTAATCACGGCACAGTAGTCACCTATCAAAAATAACAATTTGAGGGGCAAAAGGTAGGAAATGGAGCAAGCTGATATGCTCGGCTTCAAAGGATAGGTGTATAGGTAACCTAGATTCATGATACCGGAATAACCCATTTATCTTTATAGGGGGGTGTATGGAAAAAGTAATATTCGTGGCTGAAGGAAAGCCCGTTTGTGCCCGTTTGGCCGGCTTTGGGCTGGATTGCCATCTTGGTTATATATACTTAGGTCCGGGACGCGATTTTGTCTATGCTGATCGGGGTATCGGGGCCGGTGATTTCCGCATCCACGCGCGACTATCGCTTCATAAGCCTCCTGAATACCAGGGATTTGTCCAGATACCTAAGGTCCATGAAAGCAATGCGGCCTTCTGCTTTGCCGGGGGAGATTTCTGCAGTGACGAAGAAAACGAGCTTAAGGTCAGCGGTTTTGTGCCGCCGGAGATCCGCAGACATAGCAGATTTGGCTTTGGTCATGAAGGAAGGATTTACGTGGATGGATCGCTGTTTGGAAAGCTCGAGCTTCTGGGTGTGGCTAAGAGCTTAATTCCCATGGAGAGACCATTTGACTTTGAGGTGGTTCGAATAGGTAGCTGTCTACGATTCTTACTTGATGGGAAAGTCGCCTACGAGACAACTTTTGACCAGAAGATCTTCGGAAAAGTGGGATTTACCGCAGGTCAGGGCGTGATGCGTCTACGGAATTTTGAAGCACAAGGAAATACCTACGACCTAGACTGGCAGCGCTCGCAGTCAGTCGGTTATACAGTACCTGTGATTGACTTAGCTGACCAACAGCAACGTCAGGTGGTTGTCGCTAAAGGAAGCGAAAGCATCGACTACCAGCACCCGACGACAGTGCTCCTTCAAGATGGAAGAACGATTCTTTGCCCGTGGACACACGGTCACGGAGGGGCTTTAGGGCCCATGAAGCGCAGCCCAGACGGAGGGTTAACCTGGCAGTGGGTGAAAACCCCGGAGGACTGGACTGAGGTACAAAACTGCCCAACGATTCATCGCCTGACCGACGGCAACGATGTGGAACGGCTTATCGTTCTTGGAGGAAAGAACGGCTCAATGATGCAGGCTATTTCTGAGGATCTCGGAGTGACCTGGAGCGCGATGCGTCCAACCGGATTGTCGTGTACTGTGCCGCCAATCACCATCGAACCGATTTCAGACGGACGTCACCTGGCTCTCTTCCACCAAGGCCGTTCGATTTTTATGAGTGTTACAGAAAACGGTGGACTCACGTGGTCCAAGCAGCAAAAAATCGCTGCAGAGCGTGATGCATACCTGTGCGAGCCGGTCATAATCCGGTCACCGAACGGGAAACAACTGGCCACGGTGATGCGGGAAAACTCCCGTTGGTACAACTCTTTCATCATGTTCAGCAACGATGAGGGGGCAACATGGAGCAATCCAGAGGAACTGCCTGGAAGTATGAGTGGAGATCGGCACGCGGCCGGCTATGATGAGGATGGCCGAATTGTGATGGTATTCAGGGATACCTGCATATGCAGCAAGACAGCAGCGGACTTTGTGGGATGGGTCGGAACGTACGAAGATCTGGTGGAAAAACGGGAAGGCCAATACCGAGTCCGTTTGATAGCCAATAGCCGGTATGCGAGCGCTGGCTATACTGGTTATCCGGGACTGGAGCGACTGGCGGATGGTACCTTTGTCGCCACCACCTACGCTGTCATCGAAAAGGGGCACCGAGCGTCGATCGTATCAGTCAGGTTTAGGTTAAGCGAAACCGACGGAAGCACACCAGATAATGAGGGAACAACTGTATAAATACGATGGATATTCAAAAACAAAGGCGAAGTCGCACCCTTAACAGTAGTTAGTCGACCACAAACTTAGTTTTAATCGTTGCGCGAGTAAATGCCCTTCGGTGTTGGTTGTTTCAGTTTTTGTTGTTTTTGGCTCATGGAATAGAACTGTTGACTTCAATTAAAGGATTTCCATAGATACTCATATAAATTGACTAATAGCAAGTGTCTGATTATAAATATCTGACTGAGGGACTAGACGCTCACGAAAACCCGGGCAAAAGATAACTGGTGTACGGGGTAATCAAGAGAGTTTCAGCACCTGTTGGTACCCTCTCTTTCTTTTCAATAGTCTCTTTCGTTATAGATATCATACTTATTTAACTACTTCCTGCTTATTTATTGTCTTTATTTTTAGTGACAAATTAACTATAGTAGCAGCTTAGATCTAACTAGAAAAGGTGTGCTGAACTAGCATTATGACTCCACTAGTACAATATGAAACAGAAGGGTTTTGTTTTCTGCCTGATTCTACTATCGACCCAAAATTTATTAAGACCGCACAAAAAGGTATGTTGGCTGTGCGAGACGGTATTTTCGACACTAGTCTCCCCCCCTCGTCACATCCGGGTTACAATCACAGTAAATTGTGCAAGATTAACGATGCACATTTGGCTAACCGTGCTCTTTATACTATGCTTGTCGAATCTACATTAGGTGAGTCTATTGCTAAAGTAACGGGATCTAAAATGGTGCAAGTTTGGGCTAGCCAACTGCTTATCAAGCCACCTGGCTCTGAGAAAACAGGTCGTGTAGGCTGGCATCAAGATCGTCAATACTGGCAGTTTTGGCAGAAAGATGAAGGACTTTTCACCGCTTGGATTGCATTAAGTGACGTGAAAGAAGAATACGGACCAATGCGAATCGTAAAGGGTTCACACCGTTGGGGATTTTTAGGCCAGGGAGATTTTTTCTCTTCGGATCAGGACAGGCTTCAATCAAGTATTGAGATACCTGTGGGGGAAAAGTGGGAAGAGGTCTCTGTTTTGTTACCAGTTGGTGGTGTCAGTCTCCATCATTGTTTAACTTTCCACGGCAGTCAAGAAAACGTTTCCAATGAAGAAAGATTCAGTCTGGCAGTTCACCTGCGGGATGAGAGGGCGAAACCTGTTCTGGGTGATAAAAACTATTACGTATCGCATCTAGATGATATGAAATACAGCCCAATAATTTTTCAAACATGATATGATCAACACCGCTTCTACATAATAAAGATTTTTGTGTCGTATCTCATTCCACCGGTTGTTCGTCTAGACAACCAAAATTACTCATGTCGTCGTGAATATTTATAATGATGCAATGGTTGGCCATAAAGTAAGAGTTTCACACTATTAATCTACTACTCACTTTCTCCCCACACAAAAAGATAACTAGTGCACAGGATAATCAGCGGGTATCAGCAGCCAGTTGGTATTCTTTTTCTTCTCCCAACCCGTTTCTTTCTTTTCCTATCACACCAAATAACTTACATAATACCTCTAGTCTCTCCCTGATCGTACATCTTAATAGAATCAATTAATAGTCAGCTCAAGACTGTTCTTCTTAGGCGAATTTAAACTTGAACCAGATGGTTCAGATTGGATGGCAGACCATGCGTTACATAGTTTTATCTATATGCTATTTTCTTGCTATCATCTATCCCCAACAAAGAAAGGGATATATCAAAGGGAATCATAGGAGAGTTTTATCTAGCTTATTATGCTTGGTTTCGTGTTTGCCGTNGTTAGTGATACTAGTGGCGCTGCCGGGGTTGGCCGCGGATGAGGCGGAGTTTGGGAAATTGCGTGGCTCGGAGTGGAAAGTGGCATTTTCAGATGACTGTGCCGGGCACTGGCGGGACCAGTGGTTTTTAGACGGGATTCATGCGAAGGTAGCTAATCCGGATAAGCGGATGACAATGGATACGGCTGATGGTTATGCCGTGTTGTGGACTAAGCAGTCGTTCGTTGGGTCGGAGTGCGGATTGAGTACGAATTTCGGCGTGATGACACGGCAAACCAAGGTGTGAANATTCTCTACATTCAGGNGACCNGCGACGGGCAGGATGGNTGTGCGAAAGATATCTCGCTGTGGCCAAAGAAGCGTGAACTGGCGGCGATGAGCGATTACTTCAACAATATGCACACCTATCATATCAGCTATGCTGCCTATCCGTCGGATTATGTGCGAGGTCGGCGGTACATGCCTTTAGCCGGGCAAGGGNTGAAGGGAACGAAGCTGGCCGGCGAGTACAACAAAGTCCAGATGTTTGAGGATGGGAATTGGCTGCCTGTCACGGTGATCAAACNCGCCAAGGAGATGTNGGTAGAGTATACAGGGGTCGGAAAGACACTGTNGTGTCACTTCAAGAATGAGGATAAACCTGGCATCGATGAGGGACGTATTGGGTTGCGGCTGATGCCTGGACGTCTCTCCAGCTTTCGGAATTTCACTGTGTCACTGCGACCAGCCGGGTTTTTAGAGCCATCGACCGTGCCTGTGACACCAGTGAAGTCAACACCAAAGCGGAAGAGCAAGAAGAAAGCAAAGCANGATACTGACACCTGGAAACGGTTCGCAGGTCAAGCCGGCAAGTCAGGCTAGCAGTGTCNTGTCATTCAACCAAACCCGCAAGATCATGGNCCGGACGGGATCAATGTGCATGACTGGGNCGGAGATGGTGATACGGACTTCCTGACAACCGAGGAAAACGGTGGCTGGGGAGTCGTGTGGTTTGAGAATCCGCTGCGGNGAGCTAGTGAATGGTTGCCGTCTTGGGGGCGGAGAATTCGGAGGCAAATACGAACTAGCTAGGGAATAAGGCTTTAGCCTTTGCACNAATGACAGCCCCTCAANCTTGGCTAACTTGGNTTCGTGTCGTTTCTCGCTCAGAGGTGCAGTTGTTGCGCTTGGCCAAGCGATTGCTGTAGACTATCGGCTTATAACTGGCGGTTCATTTACTGAAAAAATTTGATTCTGAAGTAGCCGTTTTACGTTACGAAACTGCTCTTATTGAAACCCGCGCTAAAGATAACCGGTGTATGAGGTAATCAGGCGGGTAGCAGCTGTCCTAGTTTCTTTCTTTTTCTGGCACACTGAATAACACGTCTAAAAACAACCCCTACCAAAGTGATTCACTCCTTTTTCCCCTGTGATTGGCAGTTTCACTGACGGGCTTGAGACTCTGTATAGGCTGTTGGGGGTTGCGATCTTTGCTTATCACTATTAAAAGGATATAGGAGTAGAGTGGGCTTGGCTTCATTATTCCAACAACCAAATTAGCAGTAGAATAGCCTTTTGCTAAATTCGTCGGTACGACTCGTAAACTCATTATATATTAAGAAAGTAAAGCCAAGCCTCAGTATTTGTAACGATCTTCGTTATTCTAGCTCTTTAGTTTTGCCCAGACGGCCGCCAACTTTCTTGAAGAAGAAACAGGCATTTTATCCGGGTGAAAATTGGGATTACCTTCCCCAGTTCCGATGGAAATATTATCAATATATACCTCCAGAACTGCATGGTCAGGGTGACTGCCAAAGAAAAACCAGTCCAGACTAGGATTGTCAGGCTCTCTGAATTTAAAGTCATCAGCGACTTTCTTGCCATCTACATAGAAATCGAATTCCTTAGTCTTAAAATTCATGACGATGTGGTAGTAATTCCATTCACCATGCTTGATCTCAAAAATGTCGACATCCCAATCTTTACCATCGGTTGATTTGAGTTTTCCTCCCTTAATTGTAAAAACAGTACCTGCTCCCCATCTCACTGGTCCGCCACCTAAATACCATATCATCTGGCTGGCCTTTATTTCCTTGCGTGAGTGTAACGAAACATGCTGAATATCCGCATGGGCTCCCGGGAATTTCCTGACAACCATCTCGCCTCCTCCTACCAAGAGGCTTTTCCCTATGTTGCCAAAAGCAATATCACCTTGAACATTAGCACCTTTTGCTTTCCAATGTACAACTGCGGCCCATGTGTCCTGACCGACGATATTACCATTGGCTAAGTTATCGAAATCCTCCCGATACCAAATTTCAGCGTAACTGACCGACATGAACAACCAGCTAGCCAGAATAAGACTACTGATCATTAATTTTGAATGTACCATCTTATTGACCCCTTATACTTATAGTCCTTTCGTTTTTGGCAGATCTCATTTGAGAGGAAGGTTCCTTTGCCAGTAATGTCCTTGTGGGTATGAAACGAAACCATACTAAGCCTGTATAGGCATCCGTGGAATTCTGCACGGCGGTGATTCTGAAGTAGAAGCTTTCATGAAATGGTGGCTGACCTTTGTTCTTCTTGACCATATTGGCAGCTATTCCCCTTTTGTTTTAGTGTCGGATAACCCGGCTCAAATCCAGTTACTGTTAATAGCAAAGTATTATTCGTCCGTAAGGTCCAAACGGCTTTTGTCAGGTGTGCAAACCCGAGGGCTAGTAATTTTGAAACTCTCTATTTTGTTTCCAATCACACTTCTGCACTTCTCTTCAATTACATTGTAGTTGCTATCAGCTCGATTGAAATTGAACGGCTCCCATAAACTAACGCATTTGTTATTCATATATCGAATTCGTCCTGACGGGTTGTTGGATCTGGCATGTAACATAAAAGGATGCAAAATAACAATATCTCCCGCCGAGGCTGTTAACTCTCTAAAGTCACTGCAATCTTTGGCAAAGCGGTTCCAACCATAGGTGTGATTAACACCCGCCGGATGTTGGCAAAGAAATTTGATAATGTGATCCACTGAATCTGGGATAAAGAAAGTCCCACCACTTCGGGGTTTAATGTCGCTCCAGATCACTA
>PACG01000077.1 GCA_002699335.1 Candidatus Poribacteria bacterium | reverse complement strand
CGCCATGAACTCTGTCGAGTGGCTTTGATCTCTTTTCCAATCGGGTCGGTATCACCAAAGAGCTCCTCTTTCACTTTTGAACCAATAACGGTAACGGTCCGGGCTTCTTTCCCGTCGACATCAGATAAAAATCGACCTGACTGCACATACCAGTTATGCAAAATGTCATAGCCGTTGGCAGTTGCGACGACACGCGAAGGCTTGCTCTGCCCGTTGAAGTTCAAATTGACACTTGAATAGTCGTCCTCCGGTACAGCCAAGTTAACGTTGGCGACGTTTATCAGTAACTCTTCCACATCTGGCGTCTCCAGTGGTTCAGCCCGATTCCGTTGCCATCGCCGCCGAGTAACGCCGCCAGCAGCCTCGCTCAAGGTACTACCCGATTGACGATCCCAAGAATCTTTGTAGATCTCGATGATATTTAGTCCGCCACTCTTCTCCATTTCGCCCAAGACCATGACTCTAGCACCGTCACCGACAGAAACGACGCCAACCACTGCGCAGACACCAATCACAACACCTAATAGAGTCAAAATTGATCGTAACGGATTTCTGCTTAGACTGGAGATCGCTAGCCCAATGTATGCCCAAATTCCCATTTAATTTTATCCTGATTATTCTGTTCTCAGCGCTTCAACTGGTTGCAGATTAGCCGCTCGAAAAGCAGGATAGAGACCAAAGCCAATACCGATTATGGCTGAAAAAACCAGTGAAATACCAACCCACTCAACGGCAAAAACAAACGGCCATTGATCGACGATAGTTACGAATCGAGAGGCTAACCTGGAAACACCGTAGCCGATGCCAAGCCCCAACAACACACCAAAACCTCCGCCAATACTGCACATGGTAGTCGATTCAGCTAAAAACTGGAACAGAATATCGCCCTGTTTAGCCCCAATGGCCTTTCTCAAACCAATTTCCCGGGTGCGTTCATTGACTGAAACCAGCATCATGTTCATAATACCAATGCCACCCACCACTAGAGAGACAAAGGCGATCACACTCAAGGTGATTTGCAATACTTTACTAATCCGGTCCAGGGTGCCTACACTTTCAACGGTAAAGCGGACCCTAAAGAATTCGTCTTCACCGTTATGATATTTTCGCATAACAGTTTTGACCTCTTCTGCCGCTTGATAGACCAGATCGAGACCCTTGGCTTGTACCGATAACATAGTGACGTGGTCACTACCTGTAAAACGATCCTGCATGGTGGTCAATGGCATAAAGACATGATTGTCCATATCCCAACCATAACGAATGCTGGTGCCACGCGGTGTCATGACACCGACGACTGTTAGACGTTCGAGACGGCGTGTGTTTTGCTCAGAAGAGCGACTGCCATGGCGATAGCCCGTTCCATAAACAATTTTGACTTGTTTCCCAATTGGATCTTGGCCTAGGAACAGTTCATCAATCAGCTTGAAACCGATCACACAAACACGTACTTTATTTTGAATATCTTCGTCGGTGATAAAACGACCTGAGTGCAGGTCCCAATCCATACTGGTCTGCAAGGTGGGCGTAATACCGTGGTAGCCTGCCTTTATTTCATTGCCGTTTTCACCCCGGATAGTGGCCCCACCCCAAACTGGAATACGTGGGACAACCATTTCGACCGATGGCGCTTCAGCTTCAATAGCCAAAACATCATCGTAGGTGAAGTATTCTTTACTACGGTTGCGAATCCAGCGATTACCCTTGCGGATTCTACTAGTTCGATAAAGCGAAAATTGATCGGCACCACCAAAGCGGTTGGCCTCTTCCATCACGATGGCTTTGGCACCATCACCGACTGAAATCATCGCCAAAACAGAACCAACTCCAATAATAATACCGAGCATGGTTAGCAAAGATCGAAGTTTATTCGAGCTTAAGGCCGATGCGCCAGCGGCTATGCTTTCAGCAAGGTTCATATACCCACCTTAAATGTTAGACTTAATACTTATCCTTATTATAAGCAGACGTGAAATTCTCCAATTGGTTTAAGTCAAATGTTTCAATGGCAGACCTAAGATATGAAGATTTAAAATCAGATAGCCTGATGAGAGGTGGCGAGCTGCCCCGCATCCAGTACAAGCAATTCTGCACCTTCGCTTTAAAGTTGGAGTGGTATTGTCCAGACGAACCTTGGCTTCTGCTGTGTAATTGTCCCAGTTGGCATCACCTAACAATTACATACATCGCTTTATCTTTGCCGGATGTTTAAAAAAGCGACACCTTTAATTTCCCCTTTACTGTGTGCTACTCTCCAGCCTTTCCTGTCAGCCCAGGTAGTTGAAACAACGTTCGTTATTAGGGGTACCACGGCCATAAGATCTGTAGCCGATTGGTTTGCAGGAACCATCTCCTTGCGTGTAAAATAACTGGCGTCGTTTTAAGTGACGCGTCATTCTAGCACGTACCTTTTCATCACGCAACAAGATTTTCAAGAGAGCACCATTTCGAGATGATATCACCTACGTATGTCTGAACTGCCATTCTGCCGGGAACCGGTGACCGTTGACGTAGTTTTTGCACCAGACCTGGTACCATTTGCCGACCTAACTGAAAAAGTCGTGGTTGCGATCGATATTCTTCGAGCCACTTCGACTATTACTACAGCACTAGCCAATGGAGCAACCAGTGTCACTCCTGTGCTGACGCCGGCGGAAGCCCTTTCTACGGCAAAACGGCAAGCTAACACCTTGTGTTGTGGTGAGCGTGAAGGTAGAAAAGTCGACGGATTTAGTTTAGGAAATTCGCCTCGCGAGTTCACACCGGAAAATGTAGCGAACAAGCACCTAGTAGCCACTACGACCAATGGAACACGGACCATCCGTGAGTGCCTCGCCGCTAAGCATCTGCTATTGGGGTCGTTTCTCAACCGGTGGGCCGTAGTCGAATTCATCCAAGACGCCAAAAGTGATGTCGTCTTTGTCTGTGCAGGCCGGATAGGTCAGTTTTGTACGGAAGACAGTGTTTTTGCTGGAGCTTGCCTAAGCCTTCTATCCGGTTGGCAACAATCTGATGCGGCCAAAACTGCCCTTCTACTCTATCAGCATCATCAGGCAGACCTACTCGCTATGCTAAAACAGTGTGATCATGGTCGTTACCTGGAGAGCATAGACTTGGCAGAAGACCTGGACTTTTGCGCCCAAGTAGATCTGTATCCAATCGTTCCGCAGATGATAGATAGCCGTATACAACAAAAAACAATTGACACTTAACCCCTAAAGACAGACATGTATCCTCGTATCATTGACTTCTCTCCCCTCAACCTTTTCGGATTTCCCTTAGCGATCAATAGTTATGGCGTGATGATTGCACTCGGTTTTTTGGCCGCTCATTACGGGCTTAGCCGTGAACTCCCCCGTAAAGGACTGAGCGAAGAGTTAGCTTCTGCTATCACATCCTCTGCTGCCATTGGAGGCTTCTTAGGAGCCAAACTCTACTACGTGATCGAATCTGGTCAGTGGAGTTTAGCCAGCGGATTTGTTTGGTACGGTGGGCTGATCGGCGGGACGTTAGTTGTTTTGATCATCGTTTTTAGATCTAACAATCCGGTTTGGTCGGTAATTGATACCATTGGACCGTTCCTGATATTGGGATACGGTATTGGGCGGATCGGCTGTTTCCTGGCTGGGGATGGATGTTACGGGAAACCAGGTGATTTTCCCTGGTGCGTCATTTTCCCCGAGGCTGTAGTCACCCATTTTAGCTATCAAGGCGTGATCCACTATGTGACACCCAACAGTGTGACGGACGTGCTAACCCCCGTACACCCAACCCCAATTTATGAAACCATTATCTCTTGTTTCAGTTTTGGCTTATTATGGCAGTTTCGTCGAAAGCTAGAGTATCGATCTGGTGTCCTTTTTGGATTGACCTTACTGGCAATGGGAATTGAACGATTTACTGTCGAGTTTTGGCGGATCAATCAAAAGTACGTGTGGCTCTTCTCCGGTGCACAGGTGATTAGCTTGATCTTAATCGGTATTGGCATCTTAATGATCATCTACCGCTGGCAAAAGGCACAACTACAAGCATGAACGACCCAGCAGTAGAAACCATTACCTGCGCTATTCGACAGGTGCAACGCCGATGTCAACATAATCGCCGTCTCCGCCACCTGACGGTTAGCAGCTTGGTTGGTTTAACAGTTATCGGGTCAACCCTTATGCTGGACCACTGGATGTGGTTGCCAATTCTACCCGTTATTAGCTTAATCGCGATTCTCAGTTTGGTGTTGCCACTACTGACGGCTCGACCAGAGCCATCGGAAGTGATCGCCCAACAGATTGATCTGCAACTGCAACTGAAAGCGAGAACCAGTTCTGCCTTCCAGTATCTGGCGGCTACAGACGACACTGCCATTGCCCAACGGAAGGATACGGCCAATTACCTGACAAACCCCTTAGTCGCATTTCCATATCTGGTCCCCAGATCTACTCTTTTGTTAGCTTTGCCGACCCTACTAATAACCGCCACTTTTTTTCTACCCTACCAATATCAGCCACCATCTGAAACACCGGCGATTCGAGTGGCTATTGACCGGTTAAGCCAAATTAACGATCCTGTCCTCAAAGATAATATTGCCTCAGCTATCAAAAAACTCAGTCATCCACGTATTAGCACAGAGAAGGCGGAAAAGGTGTTGGGCGAACTCCAACGACAAGTCCATCAACGGCAAGAAACCGTTATCGACCGCCAATCACCAGTTGTCCAGAAATTAGAAGATGCACTTAACCAACTGGAGGAATTAAAGCCCGAACAGATGGCTGAACTGAAAAACCTGATGCAGGACATACTTGGCCAGCAACCGGCCAGCCTACCGGAGGGGCTATCGAAATCGATGGAAAAATCGGACCAAATGGATTCCAAACAACTTCAACAGATCATCGACGCTCTGCGAAAAATGAACCAGGCAGAAAAATTAAAAGCCCAAAAATCGCTTGTTGCTATCCAGCAACAGATTCGTCAAAGCCGTCGAGGAATTGCAATGGCGGGTGCTCGCTCTAGTTGGGGTGGAGAAGGTCTAGCCAACTCTAGTGGGACAACCGGTCAATCGGGTAACAAGACGCGAGGATCGAAAGAAACAGCCGGTGTTTCGGATTGGCAACCGAACCCTAACTCCACTTCCGGCACCGGAGGAGAAGCAGAGGCAAATGTATCGAGGCCTCAAACAGAGATCCAACCGCCTAAATTCGAGACAGGATCCGATTTGGTCTTGCAAAATTTAACGACCGAATCAGATAACTCTGACGACACTTACGATTCAGCCACCAGTCAGTTTTCGGAGGTCTATGTCGGAGAGACGGATGCACAACTGAGTCGTTCGACTTCGTTTGCGGAGTCTTATCAACAGGCTCAAAAACAGTATGCTGAAGCACTCGCTCAAAACCAAATTCCAGTTCGTTACCGACAGCAGATCTACGACTATCTGATGGCACTGACCGATCAAACCGATGTATCCACTCATACATCCACTGCAGAACTGTCAAGATCTACTGCTCCGGACCAAAGCTCGATTCCCTGATACTAACGGGCAATCCGGGCATTTTCAAGTTGAAGCCCGATGCCGTCAGAGCAATTGCCACTTATCTACGGCCATTGGTCAAATACCGAAAAGAGAGGCCGGCTGTCGGCCGTAACTACATCAGTGATCTCCATAATTTAAGTGGTAACGATAAGGACAAGGTAGTTGGCGAGAATGTATAGAGAATACTGGGGTTATTATTTATCGGTTCAACAGTTCTCTGACGGCTTCAGAAGTAGGCATAGACGGTTCGGCTCCCATCACAGTAACAGCTAAGGCTCCAGCTGCATTTCCACACCTGACGGCCTCTGTTAATTTTTGCCCCTGAGCCAGACCGAATGCAAATCCTCCGCAAAAAGCGTCCCCGGCCGCGGTTGTGTCCACGACGTTTACTTTGTGAGCAGGAACGGACACTGTAGTATTCTCAGTGAGCAGCAAAGTTCCTCTTGAACCGAGAGTGAGGACCACTGCAGACATCCCTTTATCCAGAAGAACTCGCGCTGCCTGTTCCGCACCAGACTGATCTGATACTTTTACGCCTGTTAACATTTCCGTCTCGATTTCATTGGGTGTCAAATAATCAACAAATTTTAGAAACTCATTTGGTATCTGGCAGGCAGGAGCCGGGTTTAAAATAACGACTGTGCTGTTTTCTCCTGCAATCTCGGCGGCGCGTTTCGATGGTTCAATCGGGACCTCTAACTGTAACAATAGCACATCGGCCTCAGCAATTGCCGACGCAGCTTTTTCTACGTTGGCAACTGTTAATCGCATATTTGCTCGTGGAATAATAATGATGCTGTTGTTTCCATCCGCATCGATGACCGGAGTTGCTATACCCGTACCGACTTCTGCGTCTTTGACAATAAAATCGGTATGAATATTATCTTTCTGTAGGGATTCAATAATTATGTCTCCAAACTGGTCTTGTCCCAGCCGACCAATCATATGGACTTCTGCTCCTAGTCTGGCAGCGGCAATCGCCTGATTTGTTCCCTTTCCTCCAAGAAACATGCCGAACTCTTCGCCCACTAAGGTTTCACCTACTTTGGGTCGTCTCTCCGCTTTCACAACCAGGTCCATCATGAAACTGCCGACAACGGCTACTTTTGGCCTCTTAGTACTCATTTAACACCTCCTCCTTCTGATTTCGATTCTTTCCCCAGATTTCCACCTGGATAAAATCGATAAAAATCTTCCCGGGTAAATTTCATTTCGGCAGAAAGAGCCATCGCAAGTGCGTCTCCCAACACGAGCGTGTCGGTATGCTGAATGTCGGTTCCAGATTCAGCGGATCGCCTCCTCTGCAAACGGAAATACCGAGATGAACATCACTTTCACTTGCCAGGATCGACCCGGGCTTATCGGTCATCCAATGATTGTGATCCACGTTTTTCAGCGGCTGAACGACATTTAATGCTTCGGCCGTCACTCCAAGGAGATAGCGATACTTCTATCTTCTTCTGTCACTAATCCCAAGTCGCCGTGTACCACCTCAGATCATGCCTGTGAAGACGGCAGGTGAGCCAGTGATTGCCAGTGTCGCTGCCATCTTCTGTCCAATGATGTTGTATTTCCCTACACCGGTAACGACAATTTTCCCTTTACAGCTTTTCAAGGTTTCAACGGCACGCTCAAATGAATCACCCAAACCCTCCAATAACGAATTCAAGGCTTGAAGCTCCGTCCGGATGGCCTGTTTCCCCGTCTGTATACCCATTAAATTATAAACTGACCGCAGATTAGTACTGTTTCCCT
Organism: Candidatus Poribacteria bacterium; assembly: GCA_002699335.1. The sequence goes on along the minus strand of PACG01000077.1, from coordinate 9,812 downwards.
TATTATTCAAGCGAGACANGAAACTTTGGAACTTGCAGAATCAGCCTAAAATTATATTATAAACTATAAACTGACCGAAAATGGATACTGTTTTTCTTGCTTATTTAAGCAGGTAGCACTTCACTAAACTATAGAGGGGGTTAACAGGGAAAGAATCAGCTGGCAGCCTGATATTAGAGGGAAGTGGTATCCGTTACAGACCAACCGCCGTCGACGGCCAAAACCTGTCCTGTTACAAACCGCGATTGGTCTGAGAGAAAGAAAACCGCTGCTGCGTCCAGATCTGTTGGCTTACCNATACGACCACCATCTAGCGGTTGCTTCTGCTGGATAAAGGTCATAATCTCAGTATTTTCGGCGGCACGTTGGGCCATTGGTGTTTCGGTTAATGCGGGGGCAATCAAATTAAAGCGAATCTGGTGTGGAGCGTAATAAGCCGCCATCGAAGCCGTCATACCGACTAAGGCAGCTTTGCTAGTGGCGTAAGCATGGGTGGCGAAATATTTGGGTGAGGGCGAAAAACCGAGAACCGAACCCATATTCAGGATGGAACCGCNACTTTCCTGNTGCAGAAATTGCTGNACAACCGCTCGGTTGGAGTAGAAAACCGAGGACAGATTAAGNCCAAGGGTATATTGCCAGCCCTGATCTGTGATCTGGTGTAGAGGCCCATCTCCCATGCGNCGACCACTCCCTCCTGCCACATGGTATAGNGCGTGAATCCGACCGAACTTCTGAGCAGCGGTTTCGACGGCTGAATTGACAAAGTTGGGNTCCANAGCCGAACCGATGACAACCTCAGCCGAAGAGCCCANGCACTGTTTGGCCTGTTCGACTTTATCTGGGTTTCGGCTGAAGGTGAAAATCTTTGCGCCAGCGGNAATGCAGGCTTTNGCAGCCGATAACCCNAACCCCGAAGTACCNCCGACGATGATGATATTTTTANTTTCGAGAGTTAGCATCGACAAACGTTCGNCCAGATTCCAAACCGATCTGGTAAATCGACTCCATCTTAGTAATATCGTATGAGGTATAGTCAGTCAATGGCGGACGTATGATTTTGACACGCTGATCGGAGCGGAAATAGGCTTCCTGATTCATCTGCATAATCCGTATAGATCTTTCTAAAACCGTCCGTATTTTACTAATCCGATCAATTGGAGGAATCGATGGTCCCGACTGGCTGAAATCGACGTCAGGGTTGATCTGTCCAATCACGTCGATGCCGATGATCTGGTCACCTTGATATCGATCTATAGCTAAATCGAGCGGGAAAGTTTGCGACAATCCACCATCGACCAACCATTGGTCATACTCAGGNTGGTAATAAGGCGAAAACAGGACTGGCACCGAAATTGAAGCGCGGATGGCGTCGGTCAATTTGCCTTGACTCAAAGCGACATTTTTGCCAGTTTTGAAATCGGTTGCGCCGATGTAGAGTGGATAGTCCAGATCGGCAAACTCAACCTCACCCAGATGGGTNTTCAATAACTCAANAATTCGATCCCCGGCCACCAAGCCGAAACNGTTTTTGCCCAAATCCAGCATATTCGGGAAAATGCTAGTGTGGCACACAATATCCCAGATCTGCTCGGGTTGAAACTCGACAGCTAAAAAACCAGCCACAATCGCTCCGGCAGAAACCCCGCACAAAAAATCGAATTGATAGCGGGTGACCAGCGACTTTAAAACGCCGATATGGGCAGTGCCAAGCGTCCCGCCGCCGGACAAAACCAGGGCTGATGATTTCATAAATCCACCATTATTGAGACTCCAATATTTCGATTTCCATCTGGTTTAGCGTCCGCATTACGCCCTCGCCCATTTCAACCATCGAGTCGGATTCCATAACGCTGCCAGCCAGTTGAATATGGGTGGCATCAGCCTGAGCTTGGCCGAATGTAGGATCGGTGGCAATCCACTCGCCAACATAAACCTCGGGCCAGAAGTGGTAATAAAAGGCATCTCGCTGAAAAACCAACCCGGCACAAACCCTAGCCGGTAAACCTGCGGCTCGCGCCAAAGCTACAAACAACACTGTATGTTCAGTACAATCACCTGTTTGAGATTCCAGAGTCTGCAAAGCTGAACCAAAGCCAACCTGAAGATTCTTATTCCGAATGGTGTTGTAAACCCATCGACTCAGTTTATCTGCCGCTGGCCAAGCTTGATCCTCGTCACTGACGACAGTCTTAGCCTGTTCGATCATCTGTGGATGGTCAGCTTGAATATAGACACTCGATTTCAAGAAGCCAGCCAGGGTTTGATCTTGCTGAACACGGGTTGCCAGAATGGACCGGGCTAGACTCGGAATTTTAGGCTCCCTGCTAATTTCAAGTCGCAGATCGGTGTCATTTTGACTCAGGATTTTCTGTCGATGATTCCGTAAAATAGCTTTTTCGGGATCTAAGCTGAAAATCTGCACTCTGGCTAAAAGTCGATTAGCATCTGGTTTCGGNCGCTGACCTGTGGATAAGATTTTAGTATTTAAGATTACATCGACTTCGGTTAGCCCGTCTAGTGCTGTCGCCATGTCTGTTCGGGTCAGAACCATCTTTAAACCCATCAACCCGGATTCCATCCGATGGGTTGTTCCGTTCATATCCACCCATTCGCTGGTTGTAATCCCTCCCATAATATCCATGGTGTAATCGACCACAAAGGTAGGTTGACCATTGACGGTTTCTTTCCGGACCACTTTAATTTCGGTTTCTACAGGTTGCATCAAATCCATACTGAAGACATTGAGGTCATACTGGTCACCAACCTCGAATCCATGGTGCAAAACAAAATAACCAACTGCTGCATCGAAGACGGTATTGGNCGCAACCGATTTTTGTACTGTTGTTGTCTCNCCGGCTAAAGTTGTCTCTAAGCGAATCTCACCATTTTCAATNACGCCTTCCACCCGCTTCTCTTGACCTGTTTCATTGGATAGAGAGACGAAGTAGAGGGGAACCAGATCTAGACCAACATAGCAGGTTCGAGTCGTTTCCAACCGCAATCCGGTTCCGGTTCGCTGAATCTGTATGGCTGTCTGTGTCCGAATTTTGATAGCAGGTTGGTCTCGATAGGTGNCCTCCTCAGCATAGATATGGGCATANCCGACTTTAGCACCCATCAAACTTAGTGACAACCAATCTTCTTGCGGCAGCTTTATCATCTGGGCCACTGGATCAATTTTAACCTGCGCAACGATACCCCCTGGGCCTTCAGTTATAAGGGAAAGATAAAAGAAGGCAACTATTATCCAACATAAGGTCGGTTTTCTCATCAGCCCTATCGTATTTTCGTCAGCCAGCTAACCNGGCCAATTATCCTACATTTTTGATTTTACCATATTCTACAAGGGAATAGCTCTATACCAGGCACCAAGTGAATATATCNGCCCATGCGTCGAATAGAATTAAGGGAATAGCCTGTAGACATTTCGATTAAAGATAATACCGAGCAAACTCCACAGACTACCAGCCAAAAACTGGCCGAAAATAAAACCTAGAAACAGGGGAAGTAATTGTCGATAGTACCTAACACCACCTGTGGTAAAGAAGATCCGCTTAGCCATCCAGCCAATCGCCCAACCATTTCCGACTGCGTAGCCAACAGGGTATAAAGGCCACCATAGAAACCATCGTTTCAGCAGGGTCATAACAACGGTCAGCGTCATTCAAAACCGAGATGTGACAAAGCCTCAAAATTCGGCTGACGTGGGAAGGCGATTAGATTCCGCAGATAGTGAAACTCCCCTACTCCCCACCGGGCGAATCGATATTTGTAATAGAGTGAGATATGCAGGCCAATGGACAGGAAAGCTCCAACAACAATCGCCACTATAACGGCCATCACCAACCGTTTTTCAGAAATCTTGAAATAGGAGGNGATCTTGAAGCCTTCCAATTGATGAGNCATCGAATGGCAGCGATAACCGTAAGCCAGCCAAGATAATAGCGTGGTATTAGTCAGGTTGGTTGCACCTAAGGCTCGACTTCCCAACAGTGTAATCATCAATCGATCCGGGTGGACACCATGCAATTCGTGTGTCGGCGGTCCTAATTCGGCCCTCATACGGGTCATTGCGAGAAAACAAAGTAAGCCAAAAAATAACCAGCAGCGACCCAGGGTGACAGGCCTGCGTAAGCCCCAAAAATTAGCATAAAAATGAAGCCCAGTAACCCGCCCGCCACAGCAAAACGATATAGCCCATCGTTCTGACGAAGTGCAAAGACACTGCTGATAATTTGCCAGACGTGTTTCCCACTGCTCCAAAGGGCAATGACCAATCCCTGACCAGGCACCAGCNCGTTGCTCAGTCTGTAATCCGAGTGCTGTGGACCAGCCCGTTGCACTGAAAACCGCAGCTTGTAGTTTCCAGATCAGGGAGAAAATCCATGGCGAAAATGATAGATCTAACAGCATCAAGTAACCGAGTNCGATGGCAAATGGGTAAACATAGATGGNNACACCTCCCATTGCATTCCACGGTCTATCACTGAAGTNGAGCATGCTTTTGATCTTCAATCCCGGAATGAAAGGAAACAGGTAACTCAAGCCGGCTAACATCTCCAACCCAAATGNCAGTCCAAATCCGAGCCAAANTAGCCTGTTGGAGANGGNCTGCTTGCTGTTNCCGANCACCTCAATTGGCATCACGGTCAACGGGTAACTTAGCTTTTCGTGTTCGATCTATTGACGGCGAATAACGATATTCAAACAGAGCATCACGACACGACAAGTAGTACCACTACAAGGCTGTCCAGGCCAAAATTGGTAGCAACCAGGCGTCAATATAGTGCTGTTGCCAGAAGTTCTCGTCTCCTTCAAAATAGCCTTGTAAAATGCGTCGATCAGAAACGGATAGCCAATCGGGAATAAACCGGAAAAAGAGATCTTCCCACTCGTTTTCGGCTGTAGNAAACCAAAACGGGTTAGCCTTTAATGGCACCAGTTGACGAACGATGTCGTGTCCAGCCAAAGCGGTAGCTACCGAAATCATGATGTAGATAGTGGCAACTACACCATCTTCGAAAGCTAGATCTGATGCGTATCGCTTCAGCAGTAAATTTAGGCTGCCAAAGATAAAGAGGGTAAATAGAACAGTTGGAAAGATCGAGAAATCGGTCAGTTTCCAAACCACCCGGTTTTCGGCCGAAACAATCCAGCAGCAGTTGNGGGNAATCAATAAAAGTCCCCAAGATTANAGATCGCAGAATAAATCGCCGCTTGGAGGTAGCAATCTGTTCTTGGGCCGGGGAATGGGTCATCTATTTCGAATTTTTGTTTTGGATAGATTAGAGACGGAAGGTCATGCTCTGATGAAGAGATGTGTTACAGATAGGTGCGTTGTAGATCTTAAATCAAGGCTGAGCGGGGGGCTCCTTCATTTTTATCAGTTCGAGGCAATTAATGATCGCAAATCAAAATTAACGACCCAACTATTCGGATTGCAGAAAGTGGTATTACAAGACAAGATTACGACAACTATCGTCAAGACAGCCAATACACGACCGNTCGGAGGTGTAGGTGTCGGCGGTGCAATCCGCCGGGCAGGAGGTACTGATATCACCGTTGGTGGAAACTTGACTACTCGGTATATAATCCAAACCGCTGGATCAATTATCGATTTGGCCACCGGCTTTTTAACTCAGCACAACCAAATTTCAGAAGTGAGATTTATATTGNTTGGAGAGATCGGTTTTGCTGTTTATNAGCAAGCTTTGAGCAACCAATGAAGCCAGTGTATAGTATACGCTCATAGGTATACACCTGCTAACGAAGCACTAACAAAAAATGGCGGCGAACCGTAAGGTAACGCCGCCACTCAGATGCCGAAGAGGGGACTTGAACCCCTACGAGCAAAAATACTCACTAGATCCTGAATCTAGCCTGTCTACCAATTCCAGCACTTCGGCTCGAACACTAATTCTATCNAAAACTAATCTTGATTAGCAAACCTATTTTGTGCTGAGAATCCCACTTTGACCTTGACTTTTCTAAGCTGATTCTCTAGTATGAATTGATCGATAATCCCAACATTTGGCCAGTAGATAGCTCTATGGGTCATCAGGTAAAAAGATCTATGAAACCACAAAATCTCCTGTTCATTATTTCTGATCAACATAATCGCGANCTGCTCGGCAGTTACGGTCATCCAATGGTAGAAACCCCTAATCTGGATCGNTTAGCTGCNAACGGAACTCGCTTTACTAACGCTTACACTAATTGCCCTATTTGTGTGCCNGCCCGTGCCTCTTTAGCCACTGGNAGATATGTGCACCAGATNGGCTATTGGGATAACGCTTTCCCCTATGAGGGACAAGTGGAAAGCTGGGGACACCAGCTGANGGACCAAGGCCATCGGGTAGATTCGATTGGCAAGTTGCATTTCAGTCGAGTAGAAGACGATCACGGTTTTACGGAGGAGATTGAACCGCTTCACGTGGTCGATGGTACTGGTGATGTGCTGGGTTGCATTCGAGACAATCCACCTAGCCGCGATAAACGGAGCGAAATTACAAGGGCCGGGTCAGGCGATTCGACCTATTTACAGTACGATCTCCGCAATGCAGACAATGCCTGCCGCTGGTTGGCCCAGTACCAGGACGAAGAAAAGCCGTGGGTTTTATTTCTCTCCTTTGTCTGTCCACACCCACCCTATATTGCGCCCGTAGATCTGTTTGAATGTTACGATCTGGATCAGATTCAACTACTACCTCAGTCCGATCCAGACAACTGGCCAACCCATCCAGCTATTGACCGATTCCGTCGTTTCTTCTCTTATCACCACGNCTTATCGGAAGATGTAATTCGAAAACTTCATGCTGNCTACTACGGCATTTGCACCTATTTAGACCGACAAATTGGCCGNGTTTTAGACATTTTGGGAGAGCTTGGCTTATCCGAAACCACTCGTGTGATCTACACCTCCGATCACGGTGACTCGCTGGGAGCAAGAGGATTATACGGGAAATTTACTATGTACGAAGAGTCCGCGGCAGTGCCCTTGATTATGTCCGGGCCGGACGTTCCAGTGGGCAAAATCGTAGAAACTCCGGTTTCTCTAGTCGACAGTTACCCAACGATTGTCGAAGCGGTTGGAGCGGATGTCGATTTTTCCAGCCAACCGGGACAATCGCTGTGGGAAATTGCCAATTCGTCCGATCAGGATCGTACCGTTTTCAGCGAGTATCATGCCGTGGGCTCAAAGGATGCCATTTACATGTTGNGTGACCGACAATATAAATATGTCCATTANGTCAACGAACCACCACAGCTATTCAACTTAGTAACCGATCCGGATGAGTGTAGAGATCTAGCAATGAATCCCAATCACCAATCCATCCTACACGATTTCGATCAACGGCTCAATCAGATTTTAGATCCGGTGGCCGCCAACGAGCAAGCCCACCAAGATCAAGCGGAATGTATCGAGCGAAACGGCGGAGAAACTGCCGTTAGAGCACGTGGGGCTTTCGATAATTCGCCGGTACCGGGNGAANCNCCCGCTTTTAGAGTTCATTAAAGGGCAGAAAGTAAACTCCAAACAAGCACTCGCCAATCTAAGCCTAAGGGACCAAACGCTCAACCTAGAGCAAGGNCGAGAATTGGAATCGAATAGGTTCTTTATCGTCGAAGATATCTTGACGCCAAAGGAGTGTATGGCGATGGATTTGATGGTGCTAAAAAGGTCAACGGAAGGAAAAGTATATCGTGGTAGATATACGGGGGAATGTGCTCGATGTATCGGTCTATACGTCAAACCTTAGCGGGAAAAAGAGGGCTGTCAAATATGGGCCATCTACCATGCAGAGCAATACCGACCGCGTTAGGGAGTATCTGCACGGAGAACACGCAGGCTGTTATGCTTACGACCACGGCAACCACTATGTCACCGACGGATGCTACAAATACATCTGGTATTCCCAAACGGGTGAGGAGCACCTCTTCAATCTGGAGGAGAATCCCCACGAAGCGCACGATATGGCTGGTGATCCAGATGCTGAAACCAAATTCCAACCCTGGCGGAGCCGCCTGATCGAATTCCTCAAGGATCGTCCGGAAGGTTTCACGGATGGCACAACATTAATCCCGGGCCGACCTCATGACGCACTCCTTCCAGGCTACGAGCCGGAAGCAACCTACCCTTATCTATGAGTCTGTCTTGTCAATTAGGCGCCTGCGGGGGTTATATCACCAGGAAAGGGTGATGAACAAAGAGTACGAGATAAGAAAATCTTGACGGGAGAATAAAAAGCCTGTGGTCAAAACCGATTCATGGAAAACGTTCGGGGCGGGGACACGTCGGATTGAAGATTGCTCTGTACGCCACTAACTAATTAGTTGATTGGTAAATAGGTAAATAGAGTGAACTTCAGAACAATTCCCATAAGCCCCTGGTCGGCGATGACCAGGGGCTTATCAAGCCTTCGGTCCATGAATGGGAGACAGCACTAGTTATAGCCTAAACTCGTTAGCAAAGCGACTACTTCCTGCACCAGGTATCATAATACAGTCGGTCGAACATCACAACTTTTACTGTGTCGTGGTAGCGATGTTCTTTAACATAATACCTTTTGCAGTGACTCAATCAACCTCTCCAAACTGTCAGGTAGCTAGATTTAGTTTAAAAAATTATCCAGTATATCACCATACTTGGCAATTAGCCCAGCAAAAACGACCGATACCATCGACATCAGTTTAATCAAGATATTTAGAGAGGGACCAGAGGTGTCTTTGAACGGATCACCAACGGTGTCGCCTACAACGGTTGCTTTGTGAGCTTCCGAACCTTTACCGCCTACCGCACCACCTTCGACATATTTTTTGGCGTTATCCCAAGCCCCGCCAGCATTAGCCATCATAATGGCGAGCACAAAGCCGGTGGCCAAACCACCGGTTAGCAAGCCCAATACCCCGGCTACCCCCAAGACTAATCCAATTAAGACTGGAACCACAAGTGCGATCAGCGATGGATAGATCATCTCTCGTTGAGCACCGAGAGTAGAGATCTCAACGCATCTAGCGTAGTCTGGTTTTTCCGTTCGCTGCATGATGCCCGGATGTGCTTTGAACTGTCGGCGTACCTCTTCTACCATCGCCCCTGCGGCCCGGCCCACAGCTTTCATGGTCAGGGCACAAAAATAGAAGGCCATTACGGCACCGGTAAACAAGCCGATCAATACTTTAGGATTGATCAAGGTGACATTGTAGTAAACCATGAATTGGGGAAGAGTAACTTTGAGCGTCTCGACTGCACCTACGCCAGGAATCAGTAGTTGATCTAGATGTGCTGAATGAATCAACCCATGCCGAATTTCTTCTATGTAAGCAGCCAATAACGCTAAGGCTGTCAGTGCTGCAGAGCCAATGGCAAAGCCCTTACCAGTAGCAGCAGTCGTGTTCCCCAGTGAATCCAGTTGATCGGTACGATGCCGTACCTCTGGGGCCAGTTCAGCCATCTCGGCATTTCCACCAGCATTGTCAGCAATCGGTCCATAAGCGTCAGTGGCCAGGGTAATGCCCAGTGTGGCTAGCATGCCAACCGCGGCAATACCAACACCATAGAGCCCCATTAAGGGTTCACTCACCCCACCTGGCAGGTAGAAACTGAGGGCGATAGCCACCACAATTGTGATCACCGGAATAGCTGTCGATTCCATGCCGACGGCCACGCCTTCGATAATTACGGTGGCGGGGCCGGAGGTGGCTTGTTTGGCAATTCCCTGTGTGGGAGGGTACTCGTGCGAGGTAAAGAACTCGGTCACTTTTCCGATAACCAACCCTGCGACCAGACCGGTAATAATGGCCCCCCAAAT
>PACG01000076.1 GCA_002699335.1 Candidatus Poribacteria bacterium | reverse complement strand
TCAGCAACGTCTATTCAATCGAAGATGACTGGGATTGTTTATCTCCGACTGCGCTTGAACAAGCAATAGCCAACAACTGGTGGAGGGGAAAAGCAGAGCAACTCAATTTTTCTGAAGCCTACAGTCATCAAGTAGACCGCTCAGTTGGCAGTGGTGCGGTACGTCGAAGACGCTCTTGTACGTTGTTAAATCAGCATTTGGGAAATATCGATATTTCGACCATCATCGCCGTATTGAGTGACCATGGTGGAGATGATACCGATAGAACGTCCTTCGACACAGTGCTTAGGCAGGGTGGGATCTGTGTACATCACAATCAAGATGGTACAGGAGGGAACACAGCAGCAAGTCTTGTCGCTCACCTATGTGCTGATAATTCGCGATTGCCTGTTTATTGGAGCAGTCTCTACTCACCTTGTCTGGGTGTTTTTCTCCCTATGTTTATCGAAGGAGAACTGCCTTCCGTGCTTGCAATTGGCAGTAAGAAACCGTCAGAAGAAAGTCCTTGGTGGCTTTTCCGCCAATTGAGCCTGAAGAGTTATTCAGATGCAATTGAGTCGACCTCAGTAGTTCGAGAGAAATGGGGAACGTTCCAAAAGTGCCTGTTTGACAGTGCATATGAAATGGCTAAAGCAGGCAAGGAACTTATCGACGACCAACGCCAGGCTGAAGCTAAGCAACTGTTGACTAAATACATGACAAAAAATGTCGCATTGATGCTCAAAATTGTTCGAGGGATACTAGTAAACACAAGGACCTCAACCGTAAAAGGATAAGAGATGTTCCAAAAATTAACTGACCACCTTTTTTTTCTTGAAGACACCTGTTGCATCTATGCCATTTGCGTTAATGACAAGATTTTGTTGATCGACTGCGGAACACACTTGAGGTCAGAAAATTTTGAAGGACTTTCTGGCAAAGATTGTTCAGTAGAACGAATTTTGTTAACCCACTTTCATCGAGATCAATGTGCGGCGGCAAATCGTTTCCAAGCAAGTGGTACTGAGATTTTTATTCCCTTTGTTGAAAGACGCTTCTTGGAAGAAACCGATTTGCTTAAAGCATCCTATGATACTTATGATAACTACACCTCGTATTATCCTGGGAGGGGTATGTTAACTGACATCCACTCCAATGGGTACGCATATGATTATGAGTCGATAATGTGGTGTGGAATTCGGTTTTATGTCGTTCCATTGCCAGGACATACATTTGGTTCCGTAGGTTACCAGTTTGAAATCGATGGGAAACGGGTCTTGGCATGTGGTGATTTAATGAGTTCACCTGGAAAGGTTCAACAATATTTTTGGAGCCAATGGAGTTATATGTCGTTCCAAGGACACGTGAACCATCTGGAGAGTCTGCAGACGGTGGCGAACCTCGAACTTGACCTGATTCTTCCTGGACACGGTAAACCGTTTATCCCAACACCATCGGCTTTTACCGAACTTCAGGAACCGATGGAAGAATTGTATGAACTGTTTCATGGGCATGCTTTTCAGTACTATCGGCCTGAGTTTCGCCAATTAACGTCGCATGTCTATGAAGTTGTCAATTCAGTTGCCCGAACCTACATTGTCCAAGACGAATCCGGTCACGCGCTCTTGATTGACTGTGGATACACCTCCAATGCCCCAATTAGCGCCAATCCACATCGGTTCATTGACCATCTAACTCCCTATCTTAAAACCGAACTTGGTGTTGAAGTTGTTGAGTGGTTTCTGCCATCGCACTATCATGATGACCATCTGGCTGGCTATCCCGCCTTAAAAGCTCAATATGATACTAAGCTCGCGTCATCACCAGAACTGAAAGACATTCTGGAGAGCCCAAAAAATTACGACATGCCATGTCTGATGCCTCAAGGAATTCAGGTTGACCAAGTGATCAAACGCGGTCAAGCTTTCCATTGGCGAGGGATCGATTTTTACATGGAACAACATCCCGGACAAACACTTTACCATCATCTGATCTGGTTCTCTGTGGACGACAGGAAATTCCTCTGTATCGGAGACAATATCTCGGGTGTTAGCTTCCATGTAAACCGCGACTATATACATTCATTCATCCCCAAGAATCGTACGCCAGTATCGAGTTACTCGGACATGCCAAAACAGATTTTGGATCACGCACCCGATTTCATCCTGACCGGTCATGGTGGTGCGGTGCCATTTGAGAAAACCAAGATCAGACGGTGGAAGGCATGGATGGAACGTTGGCAAACATTATTCACACAGACGATTGATCAACCGCATCCGAACACCGGGATGGATCCGCACTGGATCGAGTTCTATCCGTATAAAGTGCGCATCACCCCTGGTGAAACGCTGACATTCAAAGTAATAATCACCAACTATCAAGTCAAAACACAAATATACCAACTTCACTTCCGTTCTATTGAGGGCGTTAACCTTTGGCCAGAAAAGATGAAGGTTACAGTTCCCTCCAATGAAAAGCGTGTCTGCCAAATCCAAGCCAAATTCCCAGAGAAATTTGAGACGCACTCCTTGCCAATTGTAGTGGACGTAATATGGAACGGTAAGAGGTTGGGTGAAATTGCGGAAGCCATTGCTTACTGGTAAGCTGATGGTATATGTTAGTGGTACCTATTTCTATCAAATACAGGCTGGAGATTACACAGAAACCCGCAAGATGGTGATTCTGAAGTAGTCGTTTTACGTTACGAACCTACTCATTTAAACCCGCGCAATAGATAACTCGTGTACGGGGGATTCAGGCCATCTCATATGCAAGCTCTACCGTGGACGGTACTTGATCGATGCATCCAGCTTCCAGACACTTCGTACGAAGCGCTGAAATTCAGTCGGTGTCGGATCCTTACCAATGATGGGGAATTAACTCCTAATCAGTTAACATCCAGATCTAATATTCTCTGTTCCCTGACTCCGCTAACCCTATTGGTAGGAATATCAAGGGAGGTTTTCAATGTGCGTCAGGGTTGCATTAATTACCCTTGAACCCTTTCACAGGAGGGGGAGAACTATCCAGCGGGGTACTTTCCCTTACTCCACCCGTCGCGATACGCCACGGCGGTCTAGATAACACGTCAGATGATTTTCCCGCGCAAAAGACAAGCTTCTGAAACGGCGTAACGCCGCATTGTATCCTCTGTCCTCAACCCTAATTTCTGTGAGCAATCCCATCGCTTTACCCCGAAATGCAATCGTGATACAATGCCAAAGTTAGTCCCTTGATGCTCGAATTCGCGTAAGGGTACAAAGTTCGCTCAACATTGCACCAAGAACTGGAAGGCAGAGACCGTGAGCAGTCGATCTGTGCCGAGGACCTAGCCTAGGGAGGGCCGCTTTTTCAGCGAAGGCAAACGGTCAAATCAAGGGTCATGAAGTGCCGATATCTAGTTAATAATGGAAATAGTCCAGATGAGCAAACTAAGGAGAGGTATGTCATGCGAGTTTTGAGCAAACAAGATTGGGATTTTTGGAATGAGAACGGGTATGTGGTAGTACACAATGCTGTACCACAAGAAAATCTGGATGCCGCAGTAGATGCGATATGGGAATTTTTGGAGATAGACCGCGAAAATCCGGAAGACTGGTACAGATACAAACCGTATACCCGTACAAATAAATGTTCCCCTATTTCCGCAGCTGGTATGGTTGAGATTTATCAGCATCAGGCATTGTGGGACAATCGGCAATATCCAAAAGTTCATCAGGCTTTTTCTGAAATTTGGGGTACAGAAAAACTGTGGGTGTCTCTAGACCGTGCTAATATGAAACCACCCGCTCAGGCAGACAAACCTGATTGGCAAAACAGAGGGATGATCCACTGGGACACGGATACATCTATGGAAAAAGTTCCTTTTGGCGTGCAGGGGGTATTGTATTTGACGGATACGGCCGAAGATCAGGGTGGCTTCCAGTGTGTAGCGGGCTTTCACAAGCTCTTTGACGAATGGGTGAAAACACAGCCCAAAGATCGCAATTCTCGACAACCAGATCTGGCGGGGCTTGAGGTGAAATCCATTGCAGGCAAAGCGGGCGATCTGTTAATTTGGCATCGTTTGCTGGCGCACGGCAACGGTCACAATCGGTCAGACAAACCGCGTATGGCGCAGTACATCGCCATGTCACCAGCAAAAGGGCGCGCAGCCAATGAACACAATGAACGGATCAACGGATGGCAGACGTGTCGTCCCACGCCACGCTGGCCCGGTGATCCGAGAGACTGGGAACACACGCGTCAGAAACCAGCTATGTTGACGGATTTGGGTAAGAGACTGCTGGGATTAAAACCTTGGAACTGAGAATCGTAACTCTGGAGGCTTTCTATGAATGCTATAAATGCAACTGCAATGTGCCCGGACTCGGCTCACCCTGAGCCGACCCAAATTCATCCCATGTCTGATTACGATAAGTTTCTCTTTGATCTGAAAGGTTTTCTCGTCATTCCAGGCGTCCTCACGGAAGAGGAAATCCGAACAGTGCGTGAACACACCAAAATCTATGTAAAAGACCCCGATAGTCTTCCCACACATCACCGGGCGCCGATTGCCGGGCCAGCGGAATTCCTCATTAATCACCCCCGGGTCATGGGCATCTTGCAAGAGGTCATCGCCCCGAGCCGGGAGCATATCCGATTAGAAAGCGTCTTCATCTCCTGTCGATCCGATAAAAACANCGGAAATCAGTGGAGACCACACGTCGGCGGAACGAACCTCCATCCCTCCTTCTCTTATCGTTTCCATAACGGTCGTATTTATAGTGCAATGACACGCATTGTTTGGGAACTAAACGAAGTCAAAAAGGGACAGGGTGGGACCTGCTTGGTTCCGGGCTCGCATAAAGCCAATCTAGCTTCCGCTCAAGACGGGACTTGGCCTGAACAAGCAGACCAACCGGACTCCGGAGTTTGGGAGACCTATGGATGCCCACCAGGAAGCCTCGTCGTCTTCTCAGAAGGCGTTCGGCACACCGGGGCGGATTGGACGAATCCAGAAAATCCTCGATGTGCTATCCTGATNGCTTACAACCANGTGACGGTNCGCTTCCATGANCCTAAGCCCTGCATGAATCCGGTGGTGATCGGNGGCTTGTCCGAGGAGCGTCAGAAATTCTTCCGAGACGTCTGGATTTTGGGCAACAACCGAGACAAATAAAATTGGCGGATGCAAGAGATAATCACATGTCCATAGACCGTCATACAATCGCACCTAGCAATGTGTAGTTAGAGAAAGTCATCGCTGCTGAACTGCTGTGTAGCAAACGCAGGCACCAATGTCGCACAGGTTGTGGCCGCTACCGGGATTATTATCATCTCCTTCAGACGACATATGGAACACCAATCNGCCGGATGTCGGTCCGCACCAAATAGCCTGCAACAGGACAGCAACTACTGTCAGCGATTGATAGAAACTCCNCATGATCTGCTTTCTTCAATCCATAAACATAGCCGATATATACTTTTAAAAACATAAAGCTAAAGGCCTACAAATCTTCACTTTATCTGCGAAAAAACACCCCTTCATAAGAAATTATCGATATTCTGATTGTACCGTCTATCAGAATGGCTAGAAGCTAATCGTAACGGTGAGACGGTCCGTGGAGGCTCTACAATCTGGTCAACGTCCCCACAGAGCAAGCAGACCTAACAAATCGGTTTTCTGAATATGCCGATTTGAAGAAGGAGATCTGGCCAAGCTGGGCGCAAAAGCACAACATTCTTCCGTTCCAATCGGGTGAAGCAGAGGAAAGATTGGGAAGTTGAGGCAAAAGGGAATCGAATGCCAAATAGAGCAACTTGAGAACGGTAGGTAACAAGATAATTAAAGTTTTTGCTCTCGAAAATAAAATTAGTTAGCTCGTCATTAGTAAAATCGTCAATTGAGAAAATCTATTTTTCTGCCACCTAAAATGACTGAGCTATGAAATTGTCATCACCAAACAATGGAAGATGTTTTGAGTTGAGTAAAATGGTGAGGTGAATAATATGAGTCNGCATAAAATCCATTATGAAGTCTTTAACGGCCATAATCCGACGGCGGAAACTGAACGATACTGGGAAGTAGATGTACATGCAAGCCCNGAGGAATTGCAGGCGTTTGCTGAATCCGGTTATATGGTTCGAGAAANCCTTTTTCAAAACNNGGNNCTCCAACAACTTCAAGATGCCCTAGATGAGTTAGAGGCAGCTGAGTGGGCAAAAAAGCGAGGTGAGGTGATTTCGTCACATTCCCAGCTTAAAAAGCAGGGCTGGGGGCTTATTCTGCGACATCTGATGGATAAGCATGAAGTGTTTCTTGAGCTGTTAAAATTCCAACCGCTATTGTCAATTGCCCGGGCGATGATGGGGCCACTTGTTCGATTACGAGGGTTAAGTGCCCGAATTAGCTATCCAGGAGACGGCCGTCGTCACCAAACTCCCTGGCACCAGCATTTGAAGGTGATTTCCAATCCGCTACCACCGTGGTTTTCTCGGCCACATTGTATTGATTGCTTGATCTATTTGGACGATTTAAACCAAGACACTGGAGAAATTGCCGTGGTGCCCGAATCGCATAACTGGCTAGACCAAGCGTCGCCAGGGACTTATGAACCGATAGAAGACGAGGTAGTAATAAGTATCAAAGCCGGCGGTGTAGTATTGATTCACGGCAATTTATGGCATCGTGCACTACCGACNCTGCATGCCAAACGCCGCATGTTGATTTTGAGCTACACGCCAACCTGGTTGAGGAAATCGAGAGCAGCAGGCCCTCAACCTAGAGATGGATTGACCGAGATATTTTTGGAAGACGCAGATTTTGAAGAACAAATGTTGTTGGGTATTGGGGGATATTCTTAGACGGATTTCTCATAGCCTAAGAATCAGATAAACTCTTGGGTTGCTCAGTGTAGATGGTTTAATCGATGAACTGAAGATCCACAGCTAGCCGCTTGACTGTTGTGTATTGATTAATTGTTATATTTTCATCGTTTCAGGCAGACTCAAGGTACTTGAGCCCGATCGCCTTTGTTTCTAGGGGGCTTTATCTTATCAAACATGAGAAATAAGTTATGAAACTGATATTGAAGTCCATTGTTTTTTCACTTTTTGCCTCAATGTTATTCGGTTGCGCTGTAAAGGNAATTTTGCTTGAAGAAAATTTTGAGAATTATCAACTAGATAAACCGCCAGCCGGTTGGTTCTTTCCCTCAGCTGGTAAATGGCGTATCTCCGCTGCAGGTAGTCGGGTCTTGGAACAAGCTGACCGAAAAGCGCCCAACAGCTCAGCTATAGTAGAACAGGCANGTCGGTCTAATTACACCATCCAGGTAGAACTACAAATAGAGCACAGTGGGGATGCAGGGGTGTTCGCTTACTGGAATTCGTATACTGAAAACTATCGGCTTCGGACCAGTAATAGACACGGCAGAATTCAGATAGTTA
The DNA here is from genome assembly GCA_002699335.1 of Candidatus Poribacteria bacterium. Next base: position 4,558 of record PACG01000076.1, on the reverse strand, counting down.
AACGTGTTCCTANAGATAANGGCACNTACNCGACCGTCACTTTAAANGAAGANCCTTTNCANCTAGATAATGGTAGATGGTGGATTTTCCGATTAGAGATAACAACCCACCAATCACATGTATACCTAAAAGGGAAGGCATGGAAGAAAGGAGAGCCAGAGCCAGGTAGCTGGTTGTTGGAAGCCTCAGATCATTCCTCTGAACGCTATGAGAGTGGTCAGACTGGCGTATGGACGATAAACGCAGGTTCATCCTACGGGGGGACAAAATTTGATAATTTCAAATTGCTAAATATGGAGGATGATTAACCCAAAATTTAAAGTAATGATAATGACAATCAATGATGTAACTGGAAAGCAAATCAGAGCAATAAAGTTAGGTCATCTATCAGCAGGGAATTATGTAGAATCTAGCAAGGCAATTTACTGGGATAGTAGAAGTGAAGATGGAGAGCAAGTATCTTCAGGAACTTACTTCTATCAAATTGAAGCAGGAGACTACACAGAAACACACAAGATGGTGATTCTGAAGTAGCCAACTCTCAGCCATTCAGTTTCAATTTCGCAATCGGGTAACTCTCTGCACTTATCAGACGATCAGGCAGGTACGCAATCTGTCTCTTTTCCTTCCCGCATATCCAGAGCCGTCCCAAACGCTACCTCCAGGTTACAGCGTGGTTCGAAACCGAGTAGAGATTTCGATTTTCGCAGATCGATGCGATATTCGAATCGGACAGGTACCTCGATCTCAAAGGCGGCTTGACCTGTCCGTTCCTGCAGGAAAGCGGCCACCTCCGGAAACGTGAACGGTTGAGGCACCGCCATATTAAACGCTTCCCCCACGGCTGCGGGGTGTTCCAGAACACACAGACAGGCCGCTGCTACATCTCGCGCATCGGACGGTTGGTAGACCCAGGGACAACCTTCGGCATCCTTGACTGAGCACCACTGATTCTGGTTATCCGCTCTCTGCAACAGATCGTCGGCAATCTTTGCTGCCTCCGGATGATACATGGGGCCGCCAGGATGGTTTCCACCTCCGCGAATCCTTTGTGCCACAAAATTCACCGTCCATCGACCCAGCAGTTCATCTCCGGCAAACATGCCCGCGGGCCGAATCGTGGCAGTTCTCAGTCCAGTTGTTCGCACAATACCTTCCAGCGTGACCTCGTTCAGATGTTTGCTGAGGCTGTAAAGGCCAACCGGCCGTTTGGTATGAAGTTCATCGACAGGGTAATAATCCGGCCCAATTTTCAGATCGCCACTAGGGTAGATGCCATCGGAACTAACGTGCACCACCCTGGCCAGATCGTTGGCACGCTGACCGGCGGCCCACAGCAGATTGAAGGTACCCTTGACGTTGGTGTCGAAAAATTCGGCGTCGCTCATTCCCCCAGGCGGACCGAGGATGTTGGCTGTGTGGATGACGCCCTCCACCCCCTCTAGCAACTGGTAGCACAGCTTCGCATCCCGCAGGTCACCCACCACCACCTCGATATCGAAGGCGTTGAGCTTAAAGGACTTGGGATCGTTGGGAATCCGCAACGCACGTACCTGATAACCATTGTCCAGTGCCTGTTTGACGACGTTAGCACCAAGTCTACCGGTAGCACCGGTTACCAGTATTTTATTCAGACTCACTGTTTTCTCCTNTTTTAGATATCTAGTAAAAAGTGTTAAGTTGATGAGAGAATCGGCAACACATCCCTTTCTACCTCGTGGGCTTTACCGGATCATGGTGAGTTATATCCAGCGGAGTTTACTTCTACCGATTGTAAGTGGGCATTACTGTCAGACAGGCAAGATGGTGATTCTCAAGTAGATATTGGAATTNCCCTTTAACTAACCAGTCACAGTATTCACNACCTTTTAGACTCTCAANGTCGATGGCTCATAATACCAAGTATGGAGGTAGTTGAANTTTTCCAGGACGAAGTTCAGTNCCCCTAGCCGATTTCAGGGNCCCCATATGGATTTGAGTTCATGCACCTGGAGTTTGGNGAAAGTTGCGTCGCCTCCGTGTATCTCGAGGCTTAGATCCTTTGTCGACGGCTGAGTAAGACTGGGTGAATGGTAGAGACCATGCTCCCCAAAATATACGTCGGTGGAAGTGTTATCTGCCACCACCCGAAGTATCAGCGTCCTGGAATCAGGAATCTTGAGCTTGCCAAAAAGGAGACCATCGTCCGCGACATCGAACACCAGTTCTTGGCCGCGAATATCGAGCACAAGTTGCTTGGCCGCGGAAAGGTCCACCTCAATCCCGATATCGTAGAGACCGCCCTTAAGCCTGGCAAGTGGGTTGACCTCTCCAGGGCTGAGTTTCATGCCATCCAACTTCTCAGAACGGGCGTGGAGATTCGCTAATTCCTTAGCCGGCAGCATGCAGACTCTTAGGCCGAGTGCTGTTGTTCTAAGGGTGAGTTCCGTAGGCATAGAAATATGACCTTGCCGTCCTCCCTGCCAACCGACTTGCACACGTCGCGGTTGACCGTCTATGCCGATCTCGGTATTGTTGAAGGTCTGTGCTGCGTAGAACTTACCGTAGTTCAGCGGAATCTTCTCCTCCGTTTCCGGAGTGAAATTTTTGCCATCAAATACGCCGATGTGATATTCACCATTCGCCCCGTACATGATCCAGCGAATGTTTTTCGGATCTCCATCGATAGTCAGCGGGAATAGTTCAGGGCATTCATGGAATCCTTGTATGCTGCTATGTCTTTCCCAGTCCTTAAGATTGCTCGAGCTATAAATACTGAGGGCATCACCTTCAAAGAGAACCATGACCCAGTAGCCGTCTTTAGCATAAGGATTGCGACCTTGCGTGGGTGAGAACCAGAAGATCTTTGGATCACGAGCGTTGTCGGAACCTTCAGTGTATAGCTGTGATGCTCCGACTACCGGATTGCCTTCATACTTGGTGAAGGTCTTTCCGCCATCCACACTATACGCGATTCCCTGCATTTGAATCTTATCCTTACCGCCCATACCGCGCGAAGCGGTATAGGCCGCGATGACGGGCGGAAGTTCTCCTGTCTGCCAACCGGAGGTATTCATAACGTCTACTGCGCCGGAGCCTGAATGCATTGACCCAAGCTCGTCGTGCAATAAAGTGATCGGACGTTCCTCCCAGTGCATTAGATCGGTGCTTGTATAATGTGCCCAGGAACTGGCGGTGATGTTGTATTGGTATTGATGATAAAGGTGGTACTCACCATTGAGATAGAAAAGGCCGTTTGGGTCATTGAGTGTTCCAATCCTGTTATTTACATGGAAGGCAGGTTTTTTGTCGGAATTCTCGCGTCCTGGAATTTTGTTTTGCAAAAGCACCTTGGCTAATTCGTCTCCTTGATAACTATGAAACGAAAGCTTTAGTTTTTTACCCTGGTGATCTGTCAGATCGTACAGCGGTATGTAGCCAGCAATGGGAATTGATCCAAAGGCTAATGGTTGGTCAACCACAAGGATTTCCTTGCTGTCAATGTTCACCCTCACTGACTGAAGCGGGGTACCTGCAAGCGACCCTACCGGTAGCAACAGGTAATCACCGTTTATGGTTGTTTCAAAGTGATCAGGCACCCAGCTGACGACATCGGTAATCAGCTTCGTGTTTTCCGGGGGCAAGCGATCCGTAAGTGCAATCTTCACTCTATCGAAATATCCATTGGCATGGTCGTCTCGAATTTCAATCGTGGCCTTTTCCCCTTTCAGTGGGCGAAGGTCAAACCAGTAGTCGGATGGATGTGAAGCTGCGAAAACTTTTGCTTCTGGATTGTCTAATTCCCAGCCCAAAAAACCATAGCTGGGTTCAGGCGAACAGCTGCGGACATCCTCGCCATCGACGACTAGGCGAACCGTGCAAAGGGTGGGGTGGAACACGCCGGCGCAAATGACTTTCATATAATCCGTGTCTATGACAAACTCCGGCGATGTCATTTTGCCTGACTGGTATTGCATCTGGTTGCGAGAGGGTTCTGCTGCCTTTTGCCTTTCCTCCGAAACCGGGTTTCGCGTTCCAAACGCGTAACCTTCCATAGTCCAATCTGCGGGAGTCGGCGTCTCTGGAAAATCCAGAAGAACTCTGGTCTTAACTTCCTGGGACAACATTCGTTCCCACTGAATCGTCTCTCTCTGATTTTCCACTAGCTACACTTCCTAGCTATAAAACAGTTCTAAACTGATTTATCAGTTTGCAATTCTTGGCACGTTGAGGCCATTTCACAGGCATAAAAAAAGCCGAGAGGTCTCGGCAGAGTCGGGTGTTACTTTATTTCCGTAAAGCTAACAGGCATTATCTCGCAGTTTACCTATTCTGTCAAGGCACAAAACCATTTAATTTTTTCTCTTTTTGAGGCAGATTTACATTATTGAAACCCGGGCAATAGATAACTCTTTACGGGGTGATGCGACTGCTGGGGATCATTGACCTCCCCACCATGCCTTTTCCCTACTTTACTCTCCAATCCTAAATCTTACTTCCATTTTTCGTCGGGATAAGCTGTAATCCTTTCTATCAGTGTACGTAGGGCTTTTTGCCTGCCGCCAACTAGCTAATGACA
>PACG01000075.1 GCA_002699335.1 Candidatus Poribacteria bacterium | reverse complement strand
CATCATATATTTGAAGGTGGCTTTGAGCATATGCAGCATAGTTGTCGATTGGAGCATNCNCAGGTATCAAGTTGCCGCAAGATACACATAACCTCCTCCCGGTGCCGGGCATGCATACCTCATCGACTTCCTGTGGTGTTCCTTTAGTCAATACATATTCGAGATTAATGTTGCCAAAAGAGCTAGTGGTGCTCAACAACCAACAAACGTGCACCAAGTGTCATCAATTACCAATCTCCTGTTAGTTTGTCACATTCATTCATATTTGAGAACATTGCCCATCAGGTAGACTGCTAGTTAGTTCTGTACTTGACTTGATCGAGCAGCGACATCTGCTTCAGTTTGCTAACACCGACTAAGGAATCTTTATATGACTTCATGGTGTTAATATGCCTTAACTTGCTAGTCAAAACAAATGGAATACCCAGGGGCATCAAAAGAAACGGACCTTACCAACCCCGGCACCACCCTGCTGACAATGACCACCTCTGTTTTTATTGCCAGATTGCTCTCCCTCTCTGTCAAAATTCTACCGTAGCCATTCCNGCTTATTTCGCTGGCTGGCAATAATAGACCAGGTCCCCTTTTAAGTGATCTGTCATTTGGTTTTGGTCGATCTCAGTACGCTGTGTTTTTGCGCCCACCACTACCCCAATCTGTTGCGTTGTAGTCCCGTATTCAGCTTTGTTACCGATCAGGTTANCGACGATAACGGTATCATTGGTTTCTCCATCAATAGTAATGCCATTNCCNTCTCCAGCCGTCCCGTTATTAAAGATCTGATTGCTTTCCAGCCGATTGCGATGGCCACCTGTATATTCGGGTTCGTTGCGGAAGTAGACGCCATGGCTGGCATTGGTCACTACCAAATTATNTCTGAGTAGATTGTCCGAATCCTTGTGGCCGATTGAGATACCGTACTGACCGTTCCCCCGCAGTTCGTTGTTTTCGAAGATGCCGTGACGGACCCGCCAGCAGAGAAACAGACCATCTCCACCATTGTCATGCGCGGTGTTCCGTCGGAGAATAGGTCGTTGCGAGCCACTACCCGGATGAAGTCCCAAATTAGCATTATTTAAGGATTGGCAGTCTTCGATCACAATATCGTTGCTCTGCTGGAAACTGTAGCCGTCCCCGTTATAGTGATGAACCACACAGTGACGGATACTGGAATTGTGCACACGGTAAAAGAAAATNCCAGCCCCACGGCATCCATTCAAGGGCGGATTAGCAGACCGATTCCCATCGATGGTGATTCCCTCAATCTCTATCTGTTTAGCATNNTAGGCACTGATGACCGGAAAAGCGGTTTTGGCGATAGCGTTTCGCCCCACCATGCAGTCNGCCTGCAANGGNTGGTTAATGGTAAAGGTATGTTGGTCCACCTGGGCAATGATAGTAGCCGTAGTGGTATGAAATCCACCGGAGCCGTCGTCCCGGACACTGATTCCATCTCCCACCTCAAAACCGGTGGGGGCGGCCAAGGAGACCTGTTCTTCTCCGTAATCACCGTCGGTGGAAAGTTGCGAAGTCAACCCGTCTGCTTTCTGTAGAACGGTTTGTCCGGGTTTTCCGATCAACCTAACGTGAGATCGAAGGTGGAGTGAGTCTTTCATCTNGTAGGTGCCGGGCAGAATCTGAACTGTTCCGCCTCCCAAACCACTGACGTAATCGACGGCGGCCTGCAAAACGCGATTATTATCACCGGTAATCGTTGCCCCTTTTATTCCGACAGAGACATGGATGCCCTTCTTCATCAGTAGACCCTTAAATTGATTCTATGCTGCGTTTGATCATATAGATCTAACTGTACTACTGGGTTAATTAGTGCTGATTTGTCTGCTGGCTTCTACTGCCTGTATCATGGCNATAATATANCCAAACTGGAAGGCCCAGGCCTGGCGAACACGTCCTGATGTACCTTTGGGAGGGACATCATCCGGGTGGTAGGGGGCATGGTCGGGCATTAACATGTAGGGATAANCGACTTGATTTAACGTGTCTGCCACCTGATACATATCTACATCGCCTTCATCTGGCCAGACCTCCTGAAAATGGTGGAGGTTACCCCGAATGTTACGGAAATGAATGTTGAAAATCTTCTTTCGTTGGCCGAAATAACGGACAATCTCGTAGATTTCGGTGCCGGGATCTTCTAATCCTTCAGAAGCCGTACCAATACAGAAATTGAACCCGTTATAGGGGTTGTCCACCAGATCGACAAACTGTTTCAGACCNTCGAAGACAGGATAGTTCCACCGTTCCACGCCCCTTAGAATCGGTGCTGGTGGATCGTTAAGGTGAGCGGCCATCTGTACTCGGTGCTGCTCAGCGACGGGAATTACGCGTTCCAGAAAGTAGCCGATCCGGTCAAAAGCTTCGTTCCGCCTGACCCGACCCGCTGGGGACAGGGTCTGGTTATCGTATTTGGACAGATCGAAGGTGCTGTAGGTTGTGCTACCCCGCCCAGGTGTGCTTTCGGTTCGCTGATGTGGCAAAATGCAGAAATTATAGTTTAAGCCCCGGATTCCGGCCTGCCCCGCATTTTCAATCGTCTGGCAAACGATTTCCAGATCCCGGTCGCGTTGTGGATCTTCTGCTAAAGTGATACTAGCGGACAGACCAATATGGATCATCTCCAAACTGACCCCCTGTTCAGCTGCTTCCTCCTTGTGACGTAACAGTGTTTCAACTTCAGTGTTGCCGACCGAGGCATCCATATGGGTGACACCGTGTCGTACCAAAAACTCCAGTTCCTGCTTGGAGGTACCGATCCCCTGAACGCCAACGTGCATCTTTCCATTTTGACTCATGTTTAATTTTCCTCCATCAAAGGCAAAATCGTTATCGGATAGCATACAGGATTCAGCAGATTGATGCAAGGGTTGAGCACTATCAGGTTAACATTAAAATCGACTTGATAAGCAAACCGACCTTGACAGAGGATGGAAGTTGTGAGATAAAGGTTCATCTAATCCACAATGGAGATACTAATGCGTCTTGGAATGTCCGGGGCCTTTCTTCCCCGCAACATGGACGACTTCACGCCGGAAATGGCCACAAAGGTCAAAGCACTCGGATTCTCTGGTGTATTCACCCGATTTGGCGAGAACGACCCCTTTGAAACCACACCTGCTAAATGCCACCGTGTTCGCGATCTATTAGCCGATCACGGGCTGCGAATCTATCAAGCCACCGGCTACTGGCAGCCTTTAATTCATCCCGACGANGCTGNGCGTCGACAAGCAGTTCGAGTTCTTCAACAAGCCCTAAAAATCGCTGGAGACCTGGGTGCACGGGGAATTGATACCGGTCCCGGTTCGCTCAATTCGACGGGGCCTTGGAATCCACATCCAGAAAATTGGAACCTAGAAAGCCGGCAGCAGTTGATCAAGAGCTTGAGGGAGTCTGCCCCAGCGGCTGAGGATAATCAGGTCTATTTAAGTTTGGAAGGGCACCAGCTAGTGGTGCTGGAAAACGAGCAGGTGACGAAGGAGATACTCGACGCTGTTGGTTCACCGTGGGTCAGGTCTGACCTGGATCCAGCTAACTGGATCACACTCAAGACGATTTTCAGAACTGATGAAGCCATTCACCAGATGTTCGACGTTCTGAGTGAACACATCGTCAGCGGACACGCTAAGGATGTCACCATCACTAATGCTCATACCCTCCATTTACCAACCACTTCTGTAGGCAAAGGAATGCTGGATTTCAAAACCTATCTCCGTCGGATGGAAGACCTGAATCCGGACTACCCGCTGATCGTGGAAGGAAGCAGTGAGGCCGAACTACCGGAAGCCAGCACTTTCCTGCATCGAACAGCCCAGGAACTGGGAATTGACATNATTGGAAAGGACTAATTGACGTCTGATCCTAATCGGAATCGAGGAGATATTATCGTGAAGTTACTACTGGTTGGTGGAGCCGGTCGGGTTGGCACCATGACTGCACCATACCTCAAATCCAAGCATCGACTTCGGGTNTTAGATGTAGTCCCACCACACGATCCAGAAATTGAGTACATACAGGGATCGGTCACCGACCCAGAGGCGATTCAGCGAGCGTTGAAAGGGATGGACACCTTTATCTACATGGCGATGAAAAATCCGACCAGCGAAATCTCTTCAGCCGCTACTTTTGAGGATATTTTGGTGAATCATCAGGTTAATATCATGGGAGTGCATTTACTGTTGCATGCGGCCAAAGCGGAGGGGATTCAGCGCGGCGTTTACACCAGTACCTTTACTGTTCATGAGAGGACACGTAATCACTTTCCGTCTGAGGATGAACTGCCATTGGACAACCCAAGTGTCTATGGATTGACCAAAGGGTTCGGCGAACAAATTTGCCGATACTTCTGTCGCGAGCATAGAATGTCGATTATGGCTTTACGGATTACTGGTCCATCGACGAGAGCGCAATGGTTGGAGCGACGAAGCCTGCCTAAGTCGAACCCGGTTCATATCTGGTGGACCGACGAAGAGGATTTAGCCCACGCTTACCTGGCGGCTGTTTCAGCCACCCAGACCGGTTTTGAAGCCGTATTTATCGCTGGCGACGAACAACAGCAGGAAATCAACCTGTCTAAAGCCAGGCGACTGTTGGGTTGGCAACCACTTACCCATACCCGTGTTCCCCCGCTGNAACCGGGCGGGTAACAGAGAGAAGATGACTAGTGAGCGCAACCAGGATGGGAAAAAAGTGATCTATGAAGCGTCGATNCGGGTGCCGTTGATTGTGCGGTGGCCAGAGAAGCTGGCTGAAGGTCAGGTNGTAGATCCATCGGTGGATACGATGCCGACCTTGCTGGATCTGTGCGGAATTGCGATTCCGGATTCGCTGCAGGGGACGAGTTCAGTGTTGCTTTTGAACGGGAAGGCCGAGTCGGTGCAGGAGGCAATTTATTATGAAAATTATTATGAAAAGCTGAAGACGTCGGAGGAGCCGGAGAAGATACCAATTCCAGAACGAAGAGGNGCACTCACGATTGGGTGTATTTGCGGACATGGGCGGGACCACAAAGGCTGTTTGATTTGAAGACAGATCTATTGGAGATGAATAATCTGGTCGATAACGACGACTATCAGAAGGTGATTCAGCATCTGGACCAGATGCTACAGACGCATATAGAACGGACGGAAGACGACTGGGGGATTGAAGCAATTTTCCCACCACCGAACTTTCGACTCATGAGGGAGGGGAACGAGTATTTCAAGGAACTAGGGCAAAAAGCGATGGTGGAGGACTGAGGATGGATGTTTCAGCTGTTATCCGGGTTGTCAACGGAGGTGTTTGCGGACAATGAGCTGGATCTGCCGTATGAGCTGGCGCATTTTCATCAAATCGCAAACAGCGTTGTGATGGCCGGTGAGCACAAGGGGTTTATTGGGATGGCAAGACTGAAACTGGTGAAGCCGTATCGTCTGACGCTTACTTCTATCAACTGCTAGTAGGTGATTCTACGGAAACCATAAAAATGGTGACTCTGAAGTAGGTTCATTAATCATGAGTAGGAAAGACAACTGATTAGAACTTTACCCTGAGATATCAGCTCAGTGGCATCCTTCAAAAAATGGAGAATTAACCTCAGAGAATACCATTACTGGTTCTAACGCCTACATCTGGTGGAAATGTGATCAGAGGCCGGACCATGAATAGCAGGTCAAAGTTATTAGTCGCCCCCATTTTAAAACGGGTTGTCCATACTGTGCTAAACAGCAGGTATCTGTAACCAATAGCCTGGCTAACGTCAGGCCTGGTCTAGCTCAAGAACGACACCCAACTAATAACGGTAGCCTAAACCCCAAATCGAGTAGTAGATACCTCTCATAAAAAGGTGTGGTGGAAATATCCAGCAGGCCTAGATCATTAATGGCATATTTACTGTTAGTAGTAGAACAGGTGGTGACAGGTTAGGCGGATGTCCTTACTGTAGTGGAAGAAAAATTTCAATAATTAATTGCCTATCTATGTTGTCCCCAAAGGTTGCAGAAGAAATGACACCCGACCAAGAATAATGACTTAAACTCCATCAAAAATGATGGCCTATTCAGCTAGAAATGTTTGGTGGCAGTGTAAGAACAATACTAAGCATGAATGGCAGACACAAATTTATACTAGAAGTAACGGCAGCGGTTACCCGGAATGCAACCCTATACCTAGGTCAAGGATTGAGATTCAGCTGGCTTATGAGATTTCAGGGTTCCTAAACTTGGATCTGAATGACACGATGATTGAAGCCCCAGGAATTACTCGCGATCTCGTGGTAGACATGAAAGTACCTCAGCATAGTCATAGAGTATGACAGCGGCTATTGGCATAAGGCAAGAAAGCCGTTGACTGTGAGAAAACCGAGCAACTGACCAAACTAGGATGGAAAGTGATACGGATACGTTTAGCAGAACAAGGCAAAATAACCAATAATGACATCTTAATGGCAGCAGATAACCATCTATATACAAAACAGTAGCGGAATATCTAATTCTGAAGCTAGTAGAACTGGATTACTTAAAGCAGTCTGAATATGATAGCTACCTAGCGAGAGAAAGCTTAATCAACAAAGATAAGGCAGAAGCTTATATTCGGCAATTATTAGCTGCTAAGGTTCATCAGTTCCCACAGCTAGAGTTATTTGCCAATTAAACTATTCACTAGGAGTTGATATTTTAGGTGTTTTTTCATTATTAGTCATCCATGAACATAATCGTCAGATTCCCCAACTCAGCCCAAACTCATACATTTTCTGAACTAATCTCCTACTCATTATACCCGCGCAAAAGATAACTGGTGTAGGGGATAATCAGGCGGATATCAGCTGCTCTTAGTTGGTATCCTGGTTCCTAAAATTGTTCCAATCTCCCTCTGTTGACCTGTAATTTGCACTCTTTTATATTGATTATTGTTAAGCCATGTCAGGCATCTTTATCTCCTATTCTCACCGGGGCTCGACTAAATTCGCAGAAAGAATATTAAAAATGGTGAGACCTCCCTTAAAACCGTAGACTAAACAAATCACATTCAGCGCAAAGCATCATGTTTGGTTTATGTTGGTTAATCCAAGTGATTCCATGGAACGAAAATGGCCGCCACATAGTAGTGATAAGGGTTGATTTGCCAAATCATATGCAGAGTCTGGAAATGTGCCAATGATATTCCCATCAATGCACAGAATGGGTATTCCGTCAAAAGCCTCGACCGGACATTCGGCTGGCCTCTCAACAAACCATATTTTTCTGGAATCCTGAATCACCAAAGATCCAGTTTTTCTTTAATGAGTGTTTCCTCTAAACCCAGAAAATCGTCACAGTTCTGCCCGACGTATCTGCCGGAAGCAGGATCTAGGGGGCCGGTGCGATGGGTGTGACTCAGAAGGCTGGTATTGCTTTGGGGCTGAATTATGCACGAATGGCAGGCTTCCGGCAGGTAACTGGTGGAATGAGAGAAGCGGTCAGCAGTGGAAGCGACAGGGAAACAATGTGGACTATAAAAAAGATATAGCCTTGCATCAGTCCAGAGAAACCTATGTAACGATGGTGGCAGGTAATGATTGGGCTTATGAAACATGCAGGTTGGCCATCCGCTGGAAAGAGCAGTGAGCAGCATTTTGAAAAATGGATTCCCCAATTCTTATAGTGAAGGGTCTCCTCACAAAAGACTTCCCTGGCAACGAATTTCATGGAAACCTGTTTTCTTTGCTATCGTTATCATTCCTTTCAACACCTACTGGATTGCCCTTACGGAGATGGTGTGGTCGAGTCTCCATTTTACAGCTGCATCGTTACCGCTGAATGTGATTTTCATTCTGTTCTGCCTCATTGGCTACAACGCCGTCGCACGTCGAATCTCTCCGAAGCTGGCGTTCACACAGGAAGATCTACTGGTTATCTACCTCATTCTGGCGACTGCAAGCGCGGTTACTGGCTATGACAGCTTGGTAGGCTTGACAGGCATTCTGCCGCATGCGACATGGTTTGCAACGCCTGAAAACGATTGGGCAAACATGTTCTCCGGTTACCTGCCGACGTGGTTGATTATTACGGATAGAGAGGCGGTACAATCTTTTTACGTCGGCCAGGTTGACTTTTTCACTCAGTGGCACCATTGGTTGATACCAGGACTCAGTTGGACAGGTTTTGTGTTCGTTATGGCTTTGCTATTGATGTGCCTTACTGTCTTGGTGCGTCGACCATGGACCCAGCAGGAGAAGCTAACCTATCCGATTATCCAACTCCCATTGGAAATGACCGATCCCAAGACACACTTGTTTTCCAACCCACTGTTTTGGATCGGATTTGCAGTTGCGGCCATTGTGGACGTGGTTAACGGACTGAATTTTCTCTATCCAGAGGTGCCGTATATTCCGGTGCGTGGAATTCAACTTGGTCGTCATTTGACTGAAAAGCCTTGGAATGCCATCGGGTGGACGCCAATTCGGTTTCGTTTCTTCATGATTGGTATGACCTATCTACTCCCGTTGAACTTTTCTGTATCCTGCTGGTTTTTCTATGTCTGCCGCAAAATTCTGCGTATTGTCGGAAGCATCACTGGTTGGTCAAACATTTCGGGTTATCCATTCACTGGACAGCAATCGATGGGAGCCTTGCTCGGCATTTGTATCGTTGTCCTTTTCGCAGTTCATCGTCATCTGAAATCTGTGTGGATTCAGGTGTTCCAGAATGCCGAGTTGGATGATATTCGCGAACCGCTTCGCTATCGAACAGCTGTTGTAGGTATTATGGTATGCGGATTTCTGCTCATTCTGTTCGGAATATGGATGGGCCTGTCCTTTTGGGTCGTGGTTATCTTCTTTCTTTTGTTTTTGATGATGTCTGTTGCAATGGCGCGAATTCGAGCCGAATCGGGTGTGCCAGAGCACGATCTCCATCTTGTGTCCCCCCAAGATTCGCTCGTTTCGTTACTCGGCACCCGCTTTTTTGGCCCTCGCAATCTAGCCGGATTATCACTTTTTGTCTGGTTCTCTCGCCGCAAGCGGAACTACCTGATGCCGCATCAGCTTGAGGGCTTCAAGATTGCTGAGCGTCGCAGATTTTCCAGCGGATTTGTGCTTTGGTTACTTATTCTGGCGACTTTCATGGGAACCTGTTCCGGATTCATCGTCTTTCCACGCGTGCTTTATCATTACGGCGCTGAAGCGGGGGCAGTCGGAATGATGGATGTTGGATGGGATACCTTCAACCGACTGTCAGCGTGGTTACAGTACCCACGTCCGCCTGATTGGATTGCTAACAGTTTCCTCTTGGCAGGAATGCTGATGACTTTTATTCTGACATTCCTGCGACACAAATTTCTCTGGTTTCCATTCCATCCGGCAGGATATGCGCTGGCAAACGGATTTGGCATTGATGATTATTGGTTCACCATATTTCTCGCATCGTTAATTAAATGGGTGGTTCTAAGTCAAGGTGGTGCACGAGCATATCGACGGTCGCTTTCCTTTTTCTTTGGGTTAATTGTTGGAGATTACATTCTAGCCTGTAGTTGGGCCTTGCTGTCCGTCATCCTGAATCGCCCGATGTATACTGTTTGGCGTTGAAAAAGTATCTAGTAGTATTTACTTCTACCACATGCTAGCAGAAAATTACAGCCAGAAAAGAAAGACGGTAATTTTAAAGCAATAGTGGCACTCACTGAAACCCGCGCAATAGATAACTCGTGTAGGGGAGGCGAGTATCAGCGGCCCTTAGTTGGTACCCTTTTTCTTCTTTCCACTAATCTCTTTCCTCACAAATCTCATACATTTCTTGATTTGTACTTTCTAGTGCCAGTGGGCCAACCGAAATCAGAACAGGTCAAATTTGCTGCGGCATTGATGTCGCAGGTGCGACAAAAATATAGCAGTTACGCCTATGTTGTTCAGCCTAATGCTATAGATCTTTTAGTCAGTTTAGACCACAGTCGCAGTTACCTTCATCTTTGTTTTCTCTCAGAAAACAAAGATGAAGAGACTTACTNTGTTTTTATTAACATTGACAGAAACAGCCGAGCTGTTGACATGCAAGGATGTTAGCAGTAATTTTTTTTCGCTGACATACCGTGGTCTATCGAGGATGGACTATGAACACAATTGAACCTAATTCACCAACTCGCTCAGCATTATGTGCCTAAACCACGAAGATAGAAATGAGGTGCTTTTAAGTGATGAATTTTCTGCATGATGTGTCAACACTTTCTGGGACTCTCTTCTACGCGACTTGAGGTATATCCTCATCGTCTACTGGTGATCAGTAATCATTGGTTGAATGATGCCTCTTGCGATTGTAAAAGACCTCAATCTGTTCAAATATGGGCGGCATTGCCTGTTGCCGAGTTTGGTCCTTTTTTTGATCTACTAGCTCGACCTTTAACGAATGAAAGAAGCTCTCTGACACCGCCTTGTCCCAACAATTCCCCCCACAACTCATGCTTTGAATAAGCCCCAAATACTTTATTATTTCTCTAAGGCTTTTTAAGGCATGTTGACTCCCTCTCTCAGAGGGCCAAATAGCAGGTCTTTCTTCGGCTTTCGTTGCCAAAGTGCCATCAGCAATGCATCGTTAACTAATTTGGCTTTCATCGTTCNAGTCTACATGCTGCAGTCACGAGTANCCCATAAAAATATACACCCTATATGAATAACGGCTAAAAAAGAGTCTGAATTTTTACCCTAACCGGTGGCGATTCCACCCCACCGTTTAAGATGCCAGAAAGCATTTTCGACTCTAGGCTGCATTTGGTATCAATCTTGGTTGTCATTTCTCTGATATTTTCTATCTGTCTCTGGAGCAATAACGGACAGGATCTCAGCTTGATGGGCAGTTTGAAGAATAGCCTGGCTATCATAAACCTTATCTGCCAGTAGGTACTGAGCCTGAATTCCTGGCCTCAGAGACTCCGCTTGACAACCATCTGCGGTTGTGCCGACCCTAATAATTGCTCTGATCGGCCGACCATTCTGATCTACGGCCAAATGTAATTTTGTGTTGAGCTCCCTTTGGTCCGACTCATCTTCTGATTCTCTTTGACCGCAGCAGACGCATGTGGGTAACTTTGATCGAACTTGTCTCTATCATTAACCACTCTTATTTCCCCACCTAATAAATCGACGCTGGGTATGACTCCATCCCCCATACCTTTCAGCTAAATCAGGCCAGGCTGCCCCGCCGCTGAATCTCCAAAAGGCCCCAGTTATAAATGGACGATTATTCTTAGCTATTCCTGCCCATAGGCCTCTTGTTCCAGGTAATAGTGGCTCTAATAACTGAAATACTTTGTCGGACATATGGTGCCTGTCTGGAACTGATCTCATTTATCTGACCCTTATCTTTTTTAGGCTGCTATACCATTTATCTGCTGGCTACACTACCTAGGAGAAACNCACCGTTATGGGTCAACAGCCAAATATTATTATTATGACAGACCAACAACGACCCGATTTCTGCTCACATGAAGGCTATCCTCTGGAGGCAACACCAACACTTGATGACTTAGCTACTACATTGGGGTTGCGTTTTGGGCAAGCCTATACCCCACCCCTATTTGCTTGCTTGCCCGGTGTAGTTTATTAACCGTTCGATTCCCCACCGCACATGGTGTCCAGTCAAATTTCATCGACATCCGTGGCATTCGATTATTCAGAAGATTTGCTGGATGTGGTAAAAAAAAACGGATATGCAACCGGGTTGATCGGAAAAAATCACCCCATCGGAAGCAGGAGCAATTTGACTACTATCGCGGATACAATCATCGGTAGGGAACACACCGAGATGCTTATAGACAACAGGATGGAGNCTTTGATCGGTTCCTAGATTATTTGAATAATCACTATGTGACAGAACCGACGCCCTCTGATTTACACTTTCAGTTTCCGGCACGCATTGTTCAAGATATGCTAGCCTATTTCCGANATTTTTAGGCTCAACCCAAGTTTTCCTGGGTCTCTTTCCCTGAGCCTCAGAGACCTTATCAGGTGCCGGAACCTTATTTTAGTATGTTTAGGGCCGCAATTCCTGAGCGTGCGGCAGGAGTCAACATTTTACCGGGGAAAGGATTTCCCTGGACTTGGCAACATCAGTTGGTCAATTTTAGGGGAGCCGACAATATAGCAGATTGGCGGCGGTATCGAGCAAATTATCTAGGAATGATTCGCTTAATCGACGATCAGATCAAAGTGCTATTGGATGGATTGACAGCACTTGATGAATTGTACAATAGATATCTAGTATTTGTGTCAGACCAGGGTGATTTCGCTGGTGATTATGGTTTGCCCCGAAAGGGGGTAAGCTTACCGAGGTTCTGGTCTGGGCTAGGGATTGAAGCGGTCAAGATGATCACGGAACGTTGGTGTCACTAGTGTGATGTTTTTCCCACCATTTGTGAGTTGCTACAAGAGGAGATTCCCTTTGGTGTGCAAGGGCGAAGGTTATGGCCCATTTTGAACCAGCAGCGCTATCCCAAACGGGAATTTGAAAGTATGTTTTCCGAATACGGCCATGGTGGTCTGCCACTAATAGAAGTGGGAAAAGCCGGTTATTTTCGACCGACCGCGTTTCAACAGAACCAACAAGGCGACAATGGATTCGATGAAATCAACGATGTCACCAGGGCTCGGAAAATGGTTCGCACAGGCAACTGGAAGCTGATCTATATGTTTCCCGGTCAGGAAGAACTCTACAATGTGAAGGAAGATCCATATGAGTTGAAAAACCGAATCGGAGATCCTGACTGTAGAAAGGTGAGAGATGAACTTCGTCTGGAAAATTACTAGACTGGACGGTACACACGGATGAAACAATGCCGTTTAACCGGTATACTACGGATAGAGATAAGAATCGCAACTATACTTCGACCAGTTAGAAGGTTTAGTCCTAATGGAATGCCCCAAGATTATCTGTGGCTCTCAGTAGGCAGTGTAGGCATCTTCGATTTCCCGGAGTTGAATGGGGGGCGATACTCCTGGGCGGAGCGAATGGCGGCCAGGGTGCAGCCAACAGCGTGAATGCCTTCCTTACTACTGTAAGTGGGTTCTTATCATTAAGTTGATGAGGTGGTGTACCTGATTGATGTGCCCCTGACCATAGTAGCTGATGTCTGAAGCCCAGNTATCGTCACGACCTTCTTCAAAGCGGAAACAGTCGGCTTCCTGCGCGGANCAGTGTAAAATTAGGTGCTGTTGCTAGTTTTGCCATAATAGGTTGTAGTCACCTTCTCCCAGCACTTCGATCATGCCTTGGTCACCAATGTTTGTGTGCTGAAGCCGTCGTGCATAAAGTCGAATTTCCCATTGGCCGCTTAGGNCTGCATCCACACCCCTTGACAATCAGCATCCTCGTATGTCCAAGGTCATAATAGGAGTTTCAGCCTGTTGTTGGCCATTATTGTTGATGTAGGCACCGGGGAGGAATAGACCTGGTTAATTGTCCGATCCAGCATCAAGTATTCGGCTAGGGCAAAGAAGTGCACGCCGTGCCCAAACATCCANGGGTATTTGCCGTTACCTGAGAGTTCAGGATCTTGTCGCCAAGCTTTGCTACCAATCCGTTCAGGCTTTTCTCCATTAGTTGGCCGACGAAACCAAGGGCCCTGTCGTTGACGGATTTGAATCGGGTTGCCGATTGCGCCAGCCTGGATTAGTTGATGCGCGGCGACGTGTGAGGTGTTAAAGCTAAGTCTCGCCGACGACCAGTTTGACACCTGCTTTTTCGACCGCCTGAACAGTGCTTCGGCTAAACTGCGACAGAAGGGCTTTTCGCAGTGAATGTGTTTGCTAGTTTGGGCTGCCTGTTAGGTCATAGACATATGTAAAAATGTGGGAGTTGCGATGTCTACGGTATTGATGTCGGCATTGGTCATCATGTCCTGGTAGGAGGTGTAGACTTGAGAAATGTGGTGTG
Organism: Candidatus Poribacteria bacterium; assembly: GCA_002699335.1. Next base: position 33,585 of record PACG01000075.1, on the reverse strand, counting down.
TTTGGGCAAAGGAGAGCGCACGTTCTCTGGGCAGATCGCAGACAGCAACGACTTCAGCCCGGGGGTGAGTTTGACAACCCTCCTAAAGTGTGATGGACCAACCAGCCCTTGTTCCACAATACCTATCTTAACGGTAGCGATCGAAGCAAAATTAACAACAATACTACGACAGCGGATTTTCACTGCCAAACAGCTGATAAAATTGGTTCAATGTTAGCCAATCCACATGCCTGACACCGATTACGAGCCGCCAAGATTTGATCATCCAGCATCCGGATTGAAATAAATCGGCATTTCAGTTTAGTGATTCTCTTTTGATTGATTAAAGCCACCTAATACCAACAGCCAAACACCAATTAAAGACAAATACTTTCTCATTTCAATTCTCCTGCTATACTAATTAAATTACGGCTTTAATCCCCGCAAACCTAGACAGTAACAAAATTCCCTCGTTTTCGTCAACCTGCCATGGATTTTGCACAATTGGAGGTTAACGGAATATAACAAGAGTTTTGGCGTCTGTAAAGACAGGCAATCAGAGCTAGTTTTCAATCAATGCCGTGATCCCAATTCAAGATTTCAGTTTCGAATGTGGGCAAAATAGAAAATTGCTGACCGCTAATGGCAGAACAACAGCGATTGGCTGAGATGAGGTCTCGGTCGTTGATGCAATGCCTAATAGCTGTCTTTGTAGCCAATTAACAAATCAGGACAATTTCTTGTTATTCATAGTTGTTTTTTGAATCATCGACTGCCTTACAGTGCCGAAAATGTATGTTCTTTGATGTTGGTTCGTAACCTTTCCACGCATAGGGATCTATCCCCGAAACAGGGATAACACTACGACGGTCGGCGTTCGCAGGTCTTTCACCATCTTTGATACTCCAAGGTAAGAGCGACCATGCATTGCAATAGTGGTTTACTAACACTCTTCGATACGTCTGCCCCCGATTTTTGCGTGAGCGATGGAGCAAGTAGCCATTGAAGAAGATAACTGTTCCTGTTTTAACTTCAATTGGCACCTCAAGGGTTTCATCAAAACCGTAACTTTCCAAATCTGCCGCATCAAATTCCTCCGGATTACCGTGGGGTTTCTGCGAGTAGAGATAACCCATTTGGTGTGAGCCAGGAATTACCCAGAGACAACCGTTCTCAACCGTAGCATCATCCATGGCAATCCAACCCCCTATTAGGGATCTATCGCGTGTTGGAATATATATCTCGTCCTGATGCCACGATTGACCTTGAAACCCAGACGGTTTCACAAACAACATTGATTGCATACATTTAACGCTACCATCCCAAAATGGGATGTGGGCAGCAGTAATTTGACTTAAAACACCGCAAAGTTCAGGGTGTTTTACATATTTTTCCATGATTGGACTGATGAAATGGGGTTGATGGATACATAAAACATTCGCTAAAACTTGATCATCGTTTAGGTTTTCAGAAACTGGTTGAACAGCTTCACATGGATATCCGCCACGAGCAATACGAACAGCATCTTCGCGCAATTCTTCGATTTCGTCCGACTCAATTAAGTTTGGTACCGAAATATATCCGTTGTCAATAAAGAACTGAACTTGATTGTCTGAGAGTTTTTGGGGAACATTAATTCTGTTCTCATGCGATATTTCTGTCATGTTTTTGCATCCCTAAGTAGACCTCTACACAAGTTTGTAACTTGTTTCCAATAATAGAAGCGGGCTTGTAGTTTTATCACTACGTAACAGCTTTGATAATGGCGACGTTGCTATTATAGAAAGATATACTTTAAAACTTTTATCTTTCCCAAAATAAGACTTAGCTCTTCTGTCGGAGTTGCTACAGCAGATTCTTCCGCGTTATAGTTTTGCTGAACTCCGCCTTTACTTAGAACTCGGTTGTAGATGCCTACCTCACGACAACGCATTTCAAGAGCCAATTCCTTACTTTGGAACGCCTAATCTTGAATGTACCCAAAACACAGAAGAACTTGCCACCTTCTTTTGGGTAAACACCATAATTCCCCTCGCCGTTCACGTACAAGGTGAATCGCTTTCCGTCCCATGTTACGACAGTGTGAAACCAGGTTTTATAGAGGGTAAAAGCGACTGATAAATAACTGTTATCGGATATCCCAGACTTTGGCTATGNCATCAACACTAGCAGTCACAATTCCCTTCCNATCAGGACTATAAAACCCCTTAGCTGAGATCAAGGGGCGCTCGTTGCTGCAACGGCTAAAGGCAGTTCTGATAGCGAATCATTAACGTCGGCGTCATCAAGACAACACTGATCAGAGTGCGGTAATAGTGAGTTGCTTCCATTATCCAAGTGGAGTCCGGAGACATCACTACCCACACCCCGTCTTTAAAGCCGGGGTAACGTGCAATCATACAGCCAGCCTGAAAATGAATCTGATTGGTTCGTAGCCATTTTCGGCTAAAATCCCAGGCATGATGATCGACGATACCATGTGGCAAAACCATTTCAGCCGGAGGAAATTCAGTCAAGATGGCTCGGTTGGCCGGGGGGTTATCTTTCACTTTCTCCCAAATGGGAAGTGTTCTCCGTTGGGCGGCTTGCATTTCTTTTAGCTGGGGACCCGCATAGTATTCTGGAATGATTAGGTAACCATATTCTGCAAGTCGTTCTAAGCGATGGGTGTTCAACACCCTGGGCATGTAGAACTTCCTCTATGGCTTTCTGTCGGTTGTATTCTAAGATGATTGTCTATTCTGTTAGTTTTAACAGAGTTTAGTGATAATCTGTCTTGTCTTTTAGGAACGTAGTGTTTATCTTTCCTATTTCCTGCACGCGATTAACGTTCTCTGGTTATATGAGAAAATTGACGACTGGTATTTCCAGCTCGTTTCTGATGAGGAAACGAGTCGTCCTAGCATGGGTCAGCAGAAGCGTCAAGGACAGCCCAAGAATACGCTGTGTATGAGGCTGTTGAACTAGGGGAAGGTAGAGTGAGCGGAACTGTCACTGAGCCTGGTCTACTAATCTTAACTCCTCGATGGCGCAGGTAGTTATACAGATGATCTCCCGTCTCCTGACACGCCTTTCCTATTCGCTCAAACCAGTGAGTAATCGATAGGCGAGGGCTCAGGTCCAGCGGGTGACCATTGTTTGCCGTGAGTCTTCTCCCCTGCCGATATCCTCGTGCCGGAAAAGTTGTTGACTCCGTTCTGGTAACATGTCGTAAATCTCCTGTCGAATACCGATTTGCGGATACATGGTTTTGAACCAATGCAGCGCATACATCAACGCCATGTTGGGCCGCGGCGCATCTGACTTGTTAGGGGTACCGCGATGCCACATGCGTGCGTCCCGAATCAGCAGGGAGCCCGCCGGCATAATGACTTGTTCTGAGTGCATTTCCCGAACCACCGTCTCGATATCGGTGGGGGTTGGCATCAGGTGCGTCCCGCCGGGCCAGATCTCCATGGCACCGTTGTCGGGCCGAAAATCGACCAGCGGAATATCCACCACGATGCAGTAAGGAGGTAGGACCACATCCGAGTCGGGAAAGAGTTGGTGGATATCGGCATGCAAGATCTGATATTCAGCCCCGGGCAAAGGGGTGTTTCCCCCCAGATAGTGACAAATGCAATTCTCTCCCAGAAAGGCGTCAATTACGACAAGNGCTAGTGGATTGGCGATCACCTGCNGATCNATAAACGGTTCGACGAAGGGCAAATGNANCTGGTAGCGGTTTTTTCCACGGTTGGCTTTTTTGCTGGTCACCTCCAGGTNTAAGANATGATTGAAATCTGTACGAAGTTGGTCAATCAGATTGGGAGAAATNACGGACTCAAAGACCGTGTATCCGTTCAACTTCANCTGTTGAACAGCCAGTGTCAGNCTTCTCGGNTCCAGCCTTCCGCTATTGAGTTCCTCACTGCTTAGTCGCATNTTATCTTTCCTTNTTTATTCCAGGGGTGAAAATTACACGCNGCCTTTGAGACACTGGACNAACGTCTCAGAAACTGAATTGAGTTNTTTCNGTATANCATCGTTTAAGTTTTTAGTAATCANNATTTCATGATGAGAACCAGGCCAAAGTTCTATNCTACCATTTNCTTCACNGGCTTTCAGTGAGGCTNCGTTAATAATTAAAGGAGCAGCANGCTGAGCCATCTGTTGATGANCNCATAACTGATNCNCGCGGATAGGTCACTCATCGAACGCACCTNNGNACCAAACTNGAATAAAACTCAAGAACCTGTATCTGATGACCTGCTTCNCCCCTACAGAAACGAAGCGGGTCGCCAGCGGGAGTGNTAGATGAACTGTCATTTNCTCCTCTCTTGTCCGTCGGATATTCACCTTTTTACAAAAGATGCGCNCNTANACAANAGGAAGAAGGAATAAAGAGTTCCTCCTCTTAAGNTACNGNACNCCTAGTTCAAAAGGGAGGGATTTAAGGTGGAGTCGGTCTCACTTCAGAATCACCATCTTTCTGGTGTTAGTATAGTTGCCTGCTTGAATCTGATAGAAGTAAGTTCCTGAAGATACGGTTTTACCCGTTCCAGTTTTCCCATCCCAGTAGATTGCTTGATCCCGATTTAGGTNCTTTCCTACCAGTTGATAGCCCAAATCTATCTTGCGAACCTGCTGACCGGTCACATCATAAATGGTAAGCGTAACCTCGACATCTTGACTGAGTTGGAAAGGAATCCAGGTTTCTGGATTAAATGGATTGGGATAATTAGCTAATAGTTGGGTTTGAGTNGGTAATCTTTCTGGCAGGATAGATTTCAGAATATGCAACGCTATTTCTTCTTCATTGGACCAATTAGAATTNGACTCTAGCTGATCAATCGCTGAAGCAATATGACGTTTCTGGTCTGTTGTGAGTTGGACCTNAGCTGTTGCTGGGGCTGCGACAACAGCACTTTGACCGAAGTTGCCAGCGACTAACACTAAATCAAAGATATTGACCGAGCCATCGTCATTGACATCTCCCTTCAAGTTATCTCCTGCTTGACCAAATTGACCTGCGGCTATAACTAGATCAAAGATATTGACCGAGCCATCGTCATTGACATCTCCAACCAATGGTGGTTGAGTCTCTTCGATTACAGTTANGGTTTGGGTGGCCATTTGCACCGTTTCCGGTCGCCCCAAGCTAGCTGTAGCTGTCAAGGTGACATCTCCAGCGATAGTATCTGTGTAGTAGAAATCNGCGGAGGTTTGTCCTGTTANCACCGTAACCGATGTTGTGGTATTNCCTGTATCTAAGAAGCTGCCCGTCTTTGCGTTGGAGAACAAGGTAACGACAATATCTGTGTCGGAAACAACAGCTAAGCCGTTTTCATCCTGGATTTCAACTGTAATTTTTTGTGATTTTTGGTCGGTGTAGANTGATTGTGGCGGACCGGTAAAGACTAATACACGCGTCAATTGAGCCGGCGTTGAANAAGCGCCATATTCGTAAACCCCAAGATCGATCTGATCGTCGAAGACTCTCAGATTGCCGGCCAAATCCCGGTCCGGTAAACCAGCGACGGTTTTATCGCCCGCATTAATAGCTGGAGACGACGCCTGCAATTGATAATCATCATTGGGAGCGTCCACGAACTTCGGATCACCCGTCAGGTTGTTGANTNCAGATACGCCAAAGGGTAAGCTATCGTCGAACAGCGAGTAGATAATTTGTCGTCCCGCAACGTCGCCTTGAAAGTTGACCAAGCTTGAGTTTTGATTCCGGGCAAAAATGGTATTGGCTACCATAAGTGGTCTGTCAATGCTAGCAACCAATCCATACCCACTGTTGTTGGCAATTGTATTGTTAATTAAAGNGCCCTCTGCTCCTTGAAACCAAACCGCAGCCTCATTTTCGGTGCCAGTGCACCTGGTAATTAGATTACCTCGAAGAATGACCGGATGGCTTTCTGCAAAGGAGATGACCCCTCCTTTGTTTTTGGTGATTACATTGCGGTCGACGGATACCGAATTGACTGCACTGTGGACGTAAATTCCCCAATCGTTGTTGCCTTCTATCAGATTGCCGTTGATTGCGGCCTGCGCCCCTTGTAGCCACAGACCGTAGTTATTCTTCTTAATGGTGTTGTTTGAAATTTGGACTTCGGTACTGGCATCGAATAACGTAATACCGCTGCCAGCGTTATTCAAAATACTATTGGCCTGGCCATCTATAGACCCACCAATGGTAACAGTTGCCCCATCCCTGATAACAATTCCTTCACCTCCATTGTTCTGGATCACATTGCCCGCAACCGAGGCAGGTTGTTGGACTGTGCCTACACCTTCCAACTGAATACCGATACTATTATTTTGAACGGTATTTTTCTCTGCCTGCGTTGCTCCTCCCACAGTGAGTTGGGTTCCCGGTTTGCCGTAGATACCCCAAGTGCGGTTGTTCTGCACAGCATTGCCTACAATATCAGCCTGACCACCATCTATGTAGACGCCCGCAGCCTCTTGATTNCCTTCAATAGTGTTGCCGACGATTTTCGCATAGGTGTTAGTATCGAACAGAGAGATNCCATTGCCGGCATTATTCAAAATACTATTGGCCTGGCCATCTATAGACCCACCGATAGTCACAATCGCGCCTTCACTGGCCACGATCCCATCTTGGGTATTATTCCGAATAGTNTTACCAGTGACGAGAACTGGTTGCTCCACGCTTCCCACGCCCTCCAATTGAATACCGATCGTGTTAGCTACAATCAGGTTCGTATCTTGAGCTTTGGGCCCACCAACGGTGACGGTAGAACCCGGTTTAGCATAGACGCCCCACTCGCTGCAATTCTGAATTTTATTTCCAGTCAAGATTGTACTGGACTCGCCATCGACATAAACACCGGCGATGCCAGTACTTTCAATGGTGCAATTCTCAATTACTACGTTCTTAGCGAAGGATTGCAGACCGACACCGCTCAACCTTAAGCCTTGCAACCGCAGCCCCTCGGCGCCATCGATATACAATGTGGCTAGTATTTGCTGCGGCCTGGCTGGATTGGCTGAGGTCAAAGTCAGCAACGAACCATCTTCAATAAGGAAATCGCCGGTTTCAACTGGAGTGCCAGAGACGGAGATAATATCTCTTGGCCAGGCCTGCTTCAGCAATTTTTCTAGTGAAGCGCCAGCAGAAAGAGTGTGTATGATTGCCGGACGATTCTGATCATAAATGGCGAATCTTTTGTAGGATTCCTGTCCGCTTCTATCCACCACCTTGACGTGTAGACGGCGGGCCAGAGCAGTACTACTTTTAGATCCGGCCACAGCTTCCAGGTGGGTACCGTAAACGTGGTCGATCGTTGCCGACGGACTGCCGGATAGCAACTGGCAAAACTCGATCTGAGGGGAATCGTTGCCCACTTCATGTGGATCGCCTACCGGCACGTCGGTAACTACCGAGAACTGTACCTGGTGCAGGCCGTCTGGATCATACAGGTCAATGCCCACTCGGTACGTGGCCGCACTTGAGGCGTAAGCCAGGGGGGTCTTAATCCTGATCTCGGGACTGGAACCCTCCACTGCAACCCCGATAGAGTTCTGTCGGTTGAAATAGCGGTCAACATTCAGGTAATCGGCGTTGTCGGCGGAGAGAATATATTCGGCTGCATCCGCATCGTCATAAGACATGATGTAATGTGTTCCAATCGGTGGGGCGAAACTGCCAGTGGACCTGAAGTCATGGTCCAGACCGAAAGCGTGGCCCAGTTCGTGAGCGATGGTGTCCATCTCAAAATCTAGCGAATTTGTGTCGCCCACGCCTCGAGGAATCAGTGCCATTCCGCTGCTAGGACCAGACTGACCACCAACCCCGCCGGCCTGGCCAAATGCCTCCAGTCCTTCAAAAACGACAAAATAGATAAACTTTTGGTGGGGATACTGAGATAGACTGGCATGCGCACTCAATTCCAGTTTGACTTTATCGAAAGCCTGATCACTTGAGGATTCATAACCACCCAAACCTTCAGAACCGTCGATAGAAACAACCGCTATATTTCCATCAGTATCTCTAACTAAATCAAAGGTTTTTCCTGCCCTGTTGGCCTGATAACCTTTGGCCGCCATTTGTGCACGGAAGAATTGCTGTACATCGCTGGCCAATGCTCTGGCTCGGTTAGCCGCATTAAAGTTGGGTCGAACACCACTTGGCACAAAATGAACGGTTAAAACTTTCAGGTCATTTTGACTCAGAATGTCATCGGTAAGCCGATTAAAATGGGGATGATCCCCTGCGTGTGGATGAGGCGCAGGCTTGTAGAAGACTGGGGGGGAGGCCAGCACACTCTGCAGTATAAAAAATAGCACTCCAACAGAGAAGATCCAGTGATAAATCTCTATTTTACACCGACCTGGTCCGTCTGAGCCGGGCCGGTTTTTACTCTCTGCTACACTTATATTTCCTTTGTCACTTCCAGTATCCATCTCCCGTTGACATTTTTGGTTGATCATATTCTTCTTAATTCTCCACCCTTCAGTTATTGGCAAAACTTTAGTCGACTGAATTCTCCTCTTCTGAATGTACTACACAGTCGGCCCTTGGTTGGTTATTTGATAATTACCATTTTTCTGGTTTGGCTGTAGTCCCCGTCTGAGATTTCAGGCGCACTTGCAAGCGGTAGAAGTAAGTTCCACTAACTACTGTTTCTCCATTCTTACTTCTACCATCCCAATAGATTGCCTGATCCCGATTGAGGTGCTTTCCTGCTAGTTGATGGCTAAATCTATCTCGTGAACCCGCCGGCCTGTCACACCGCAGATGGTGGCAGTGACTGCCAGTTGAATTCAGAATATTTATAGAATTACAGGGAAAAAGAAAAAAATAGAATAGTTTAGACATAAAAAAGAGGCCGACTGAGCATCGACCTCAAGACATTCGCGAGTGGGTACCTCGAAATGAATAATAAAAGTCAGTACATCCGATCAGGAGATGGAATTTCCAGTCGGTAGTGATTCTATTCATGCTGCAACATAATAAGTTTATTTCCTTACCAGCCGATTTTTGTATCTTCGGAATGAGGGGATTTTGGTACTGACTGAAAATGAGAGGAGCAATGGGGAGTATCAATCGACACTACATACCTATTTCTATTTAGATATGACTTTAGAGGTTATGGATTTACTCCTACGACTCTCTTTATTTTCTTGGCCAAGGCGGTGTTTTTGTCGCCCTACTACCTTGTTCTAGTCCAGATGTTCCATGAGTAACATTTGTTGTTTTTGGTACATTTGATGGGGTTTCCCATCAGTTGCATCTGCAAAGTGTGATGAATTAGTTGTCGGCAACAAGAGCTTGACGATCGGACTCAATCCACTGTTGCCATCGTTGTTGGTCTGGCACCAGGAAACCTGAATTACAACGGCCTGGCATTTGTGGATCTTCCCCTAAAAGACGCATCTGACGATAATTCTTCCTTTTTCGAGCCTCGACCAACAGGTGTTGCGTTAATGGGCCACTGTGGTTGTCGGTGTGTTTCAGCCAACTTGAATTGTAGTAGATGCTGAGAAAGTAGCGAAGTTGGCCGGAGGTATTGGGGGTACCGGAATGAATAAGACCGTTATGGGTGACAATTACATCGCCGGCTTTCATGTAGATTAAGGACTCTTCGGAATGGGGCTGACTCCGGGCCTCACCTTCTTCAATCGTAACCGCACGACAGTGCGAACCAACAATCACCCGCAAGGGACCAGAATCGTCAGTTAAATCCTGCAGATAGCTAATGGCATTAGAAGCTAACGGTGAAGTATAAATGCCTTCCTGTGGGAGATGAGCCCACCGGTCTCGATGCCAGCCAGAAACTTGACTTTTAGCCTCCTTCTTGGCTATAGATGGAAATGCGGCTAAGGTTAGGTTATCTAATTGAACAAATGGCCCCATCACCTGTTCTAAAAAATCGAGCAGAATTGGTTGGCTGACAGCTGGCCACATCAACTTGGGCGCATATTCTAGGACATTACCAAACCATGTCCGCTGGTCGTAGTCGGCCATCCACTCTGCGTGCTTCTCTCGCCACCGCTGCATCTGAGACTGATCGTATAGGCCGGGGAAAATGGTGAATCCTTTTTGTTGATACTCTTCCAAATGATCGGATATCGCTTTCATTATTAATATTTCCCTCTCCTGTTTGCCTCTATTATTTTCGGAGCGTTGATGTTCGTGGCTGAAAATTGCTCCAACATAATCGGGCAGTCTAATGGGTGGAGCCTCCGGCCCCTGTAAGTATAGGGTGCCTTACCAGTTGCGTTAGTAGTTATTTTTTGGCTTTAACCTCAACGTTGTTTCGATACTCCTAGATCAAAAAAATANCAACCAATTTGGAATATCAGGAGTCAATAGGACCTGCCGATAGTCGTCTAACCCCTGCGGAATGATCCAGTGAAGATGTAGTCTTACCCGGTCNGTTTCAGTTTGGATAATGCCGCATCCATTCTCTTTTGGCAAACGGTGAAAAGTCGTTAACCACATCAATTGTATATGGCGGATCGATCAGCAACAAGTCAACATTTGGTCAGGACAATCGACCCGCAGTAACAAAGCGCGTGTAATTGTTTGCCGTATACCGGTTAATTTCAGGGCAATTGACAGCTACTTATCCGACAGTGTACGTAATAATCACGTAATAAGTTGTGCCTGGCTGAGAAACGCTCATTTGAAATTGGAATCTTTCCAATAAACGAGGCTACCGTAATCGCTACCTCGCAGAAAGCGAATGTTAATCGTTCAGCGGATGGGATCATTGGTAGTCTGAGCAGCTAGCCGATTGGTGCAAAGTCAAGTTATNAAGGAAATCGTTTGACCGCGCCATCAGTTGCATTTACAATTTGTGGCGTACCTGTTTTTGCAAATGGGATTTTTCGTCAGTGAGTACTTGCCTTTGGGACTCCTAGAACTATATTGACCTGCCATCTTGGATATCCTCNCTTCTGTTCGTTGTTCNTGGTTCATACGATACCAAGTGATATAGTATGGCTACCTCCNTGGTCGGTAGAGCTTAATCTACAACTAAACTACCAGCTAACATCAATCCTTGGCCATGCCCTCCGTCGTGCTGACCATTAATGCTTTTATCAGTCGGGTCATTGACCTGAATCAATACAGTCTTTCGGGCACGACGGCTGTAGTTAACATCCGAACCGTGGATAGTCAAATAGTGGAAGAAGAGAACGTCGCCTCGCTTGGCGGGTACAGTGGTTGCCCCATCAATCGGATATTGGTCGGGGTCAAGGTAACGCCCTTTCTGACTGAAAACGGGCAGATTACCCAGCTTGTGACTCTTTGGGTAGACTTTGAGGCAACCCATCTCTTCTGTGGCATCCGTTAGGTGAACGATTGCGGCTAATAGGGAATCTTTCTCGTGTTGCATCCAAGCCGCATCTTGGTGCATGGGAAAACCGATCCCTTTGCCCGTGCCTTTNTAGAACAACTTGGTATGGTGCAGCTGCACATTTGGCCCCATCAGGTCAATAAAAGCATTGATCAGTGGCTGGTGATCAAGCAAGTATCGAGTCCAGTTGGCGTGAAAGCGTTGAACATCATGCAGNCCGTATACGGCNGTGNCATCTGGATCATCTTTTTTCCAATCGCCGTGTGTAAAGTCTCGCATGCGACCTGGAATGGAAACCTCGTAAGCTTGTTCAAGTTGGTCAATCTGCTCTTCGGTATACAGGCCATCTGCCACTAAATAACCGTTATGGTGAAAAAAACCGACCTGTTCTTTACTTAACTGACATTTCTCATATAACATTATATACTCCTACTCAGCTAGGTCGCTGGGCTTCTGTTCTAATAGAATATCCTTCCACCATCTGAAATGTCGCATACCTCGAATGTCTTATTGCCTTGATACTGTTCTTAATCAAACTTGGTTGCGGGAATAAAGATCAGATGGTAGAGTTAATTAAATGTATGAACTGCAACCAATGGAGCAAAGAAGAACGATATCAGATATCTACCAAAGAAAATCGNTTTTGGAGTTAGCTGTATAGCCAGAGAACTCCAGCGTTGTCCCTCACCATATAAAGGGAGTTAAAACGGAATACCGGTTTACGAGAGTATCGTCTCAAATAAGCTCACTGCTTTAGCACCGAAAGACNTTCTAAAGTCTTTAAAATACCAAGCTGACTAAAAATGTACAGCGTCAAATTATCCATGTGTAGATACTTACTCATCCTCCCATGTTACACCGCAAGCGGCGGGGAATATAACCCTTAGATATTAAAATGACAAGCCTTAAAAACAAATGACCGATAGTTAGAGTTATGGACATTTGTTGANTTCGACATCAGTAACTTTTGTCTTCGCAATACTACTCGAGATTAACGGAAAGATTGCACCACCGTTTCGCTAGTCTGGTATGGCGAACCGGTCAGGAGAAAGGAACAGACGGGTCGNTTTCAGAAATCGAATTCCTTCAAACGCATCCCGTTTGTGAAGAAGCTGCGCGTTATCGTAAATGAGCATGTCTCCCNTGCGCCAGTTGTGTTGGTAGATGTGTTCGGGTCGAAGTTGATACGAAAGCAATTCGTCTTTCAGGGTCTTGCTTTCTGCGTCTTCTAGATCCTTGAAGCCCTGGGTGCCAGGAGCGACGTAGAGGGTTTTGACGCCACTCTCGGGATTTATGAGGACAGCAGGATGAGTGACCTGGATATCCGGGACTCCGTGCGATGTACCTGGACGGTATAGAACTTTCATGTTGTCAACANGGTCTTTGAGAGCCTGCGGCAAGGATTCGTACCCCATCCGAGTGCTGCTGAAGCTAGTACTCCCACCGGATTCCGGACAAATAACACAGAAAAGTGTAGAAAGGGTGGCCGGGCTTTGCCGATATGCCTGATCAGAGTGCCATTCTCCATCCGTATTGTCAATCATATTTCCTCTGATGAGCGTTCCGTCGAGGCTATTGATGTTGGCAATGTAGATGACTGCCTTGAAACCCGGACCGTGGTTGTTTTTAGCGGCGGGCGGTTCCTCTACTGGCCCCAGTGCTGCGCTCAGCTGGTAGATGTCATGGTCGTGAAGAGACTGTCGGCGAAAGAGAAGGAGCGCATGTTCCTGAACAGTCGATAAAATGGCTTCGGCCATATCTGTATCGATCTGCGTCAGGTCTATGTCCAGGNNTTCGGCACCGAAGTTTTCTGATAGCGGTCTGGTTTGAAAGTTCACGGAGGCTTACTCCTCCTAACTGATAGGAAAAGTCGGGAATCTGAGTACATATGCGCCCGTTGATATAACTAGGCTGTCTAGTCTCCATGTTGCAACTCTTGCCTTCTTAGACCACAATAGAGTAAGACCTGCTAAACTGAGTGGTATTGATCAGCTACTGATGACATTGAGGTATTGGTGGCACGAACACTGTTCCACATTGCCCAAGTCGATGTATTAGTGAATCTATTGCCTGTCGCACCATCCGATTTCGCTCATAATTTTTCATCTCTAATTAGCTGATATAAAAGTGTGGTAATGATTCATCTGATCGTTACCGTCATTCCCTATATCCTTGATTTAACTATTTGCCATTGCTAAAAAGCTGATGGTATATGCAGACAAAACCGCTGGAAAAAGCTCTGGCATCTACGAGCTTAAGAGGGGGATTTTTCTCAAGATTTCCGAAAAGTGGCAGTCCTTCTCAGATTAAGACTGGTATTTTGGTGATAATCATATCCGTCACTAACCGTGACCTGATAAAAGATTGTATAATTTTACCGCCGTCAATGTATAGACCTTTACAGTTCTCGTTTTGAAATTGTTTATAAAGCAATTCAATACTTCTGTCATATAGTTCCGCCTTATCTTTGGGGCATCCGGTACTTCCTTCGTGGTCTTACTGAGTATGCTATGACCTCTTAGTTCCTTCATACGGCCACTCGGGGAATTTCAATACAGCTTCAAACGATCCTCGTCCCATCACTATATGGTCGATGGATTGAATTAAATCGTTGTATCCGTATTCTTCTCCAACAGCCTTTTATTGGCTTTCATTAACCAATCAGCATCACATCGTTGCGAGCAATGAATCCGTCCAGGCGAGTTGCCATAAATACCGTTACTTTCATTTTNGTCTCGACATCCTTGATTTGAGTTTGCTGTTCGCTAAAAAAGCAGTGGCATCTCCAAGTCGGGTTCCTTCNACAGACCGNTAACATCACAGATTGCGTAGTTATNGCCATCGGCATACTGAANNGNANGCTNGTAGTTACTTGGCATCATTTCAGATTTAGTCCTACATACTGCGACTTTACCAGGTTAGTTATATCAAAAAAATCAAATACTATTCAAAATAGGATACAGGAGTTCTTACAATGAATTTTCCTACAAGTTACCAGAGCCATGTGACTGTCAAGTGAAATACTCTTTTTCCTCTTTCTGGTTTGGTTAAATCGATTAGGCGATGATTTGGTGAATAGGAGCAGCCCCTGCAGGCCCCACCAGTTTTTGGTCTAATCCACCGTGGAAGTAGGTCAGCATATTAGGATTTAGGCCCAGTTGGTGGAGTACGGTGGCGTGCAAATGCTTGACATGGAACGGATTTTCTACGGCCGCACTACCCAGTTCGTCAGTTTCACCTACGCTGACCCCACCTTTGATCCCACCACCCGCCATCCACATGGTAAAGCCGAGCGCGTTATGATCTCTGCCAGTACCCTTGGCATATTCGGCGGTCGGTTGGCGACCAAACTCTCCTCCCCATATAATGAGCGTTTCGTCAAGCATACCACGCTGTTTGAGGTCTTTCAGCAAGCCCGCAATCGGTTTATCGGTATTGCCACAATGACGTTCGTGGTTGACAACCAAGTCGCCGTGAGCATCCCAGTTGTTGTCACCGTGATGACCGCCAGAATAGACCTGAATGAAGCGAACACCTCGCTCAGCTAATCGTCGAGCCAATAAACACTTCTTACCGAACTTGGTCGTGCGTTCTTGGTTTAGTCCATACATCTCTTTGATNTATTCAGGTTCTTGCTCCAGATCAACAGCTTCTGGGGCAGNCGACTGCATCTTATAAGCCAGTTCGTAGTTGGCTATTCGAGCCGACAAAGCACTATTGTCTACTCGATCCNCCAAATGNCCTGAATTGAATTGGCGCAAAGTGTTCAACAGATGGCGTTGCTGTTTTCGATCCATGTTATCAACGTGAGTCAGATCCCAAATTGGCACACCGTCAGATCGGAAAATGGTGCCCTGGTAAGCGGCTGGCATATAGCCACTGGTCCAGTTTTTGGCCCCACTTATTGGCCCACCAGTTTCGTCCAGCATTACCACATAACCAGGCAGGTTTTGGTTGATGCTACCGAGACCGTAGTTGACCCATGAACCGATCGAAGGGCGGCCACTCAAGACGTGACCAGAGTTCATCATCAACATAGCCGAACCGTGTCGTGGGGAATCTGCNGTCATCGACTTGATGAAAGCGATGTCATCAACACANGTAGCCAGATGGGGGAATAGCTCGGATACCCATTGACCCGATTGACCGTACTGCCTGAAACTCCACTTCGGCCCGACAATGCGGCCCTCATTTTTCTCTCCGCCTCGACCGCTGGTCTTGACTTTGATCGTTTTCCCGTCCAGAGGGTACATCTTGGGTTTATAGTCGAAGGTGTCCATATGGCTTGGGCCACCATACATAAAAAGGAAAATGACCCGTTTGGCCTTCGGCGTGTAGTGGGGATCTTTTGGTGTCAATGGATTGGTATAGTTGTTCATCCCNTCGGCGGCAACAGCTTGGTTGCCNAGNAACCCGTCCCAAGAAAGCAGGCCAGTCAGGGCCAGAGAGGTGAACCCACCACCCAGAGTGTGCAGGAACTCACGCCGGGTTCGGCCACAAAAGTTTCGGTTAGTTACCTTTTCTTTCATTTTTGNTTGCTCTATATTTGTCATNTTTGTCAACTCCCATAATTAACGTAAGTTGGTCATTTGGGATCAATCAAGAAAAATAAACTCGTTCAAATTAAGGGCCAATAAGGCAAATCGGTCGAGTGCTGTCTGTTGATCAACTTGCTCTTTTNCTATCAGCGTTTGCACGAAATCGTTAGCCAAATTGAATTCTTCACCACTTGGCTGTCTAGACAGAACCAATTTTAATCCGAACTGGATTTGGTCNACTAAGGTNGATCCNCCCTGCTGACGNATCCGTTTAGCGAAGTCGAGGGCCTGCTGGTTNATGAATTTTCCATTCAGCATNGTTAACGATTGAGTTGGCACAGTGGTCACAAACCGAGNCGCACAGGTCGAATCAGTATTGGCCATGTCAAATTGGTTGAGAATAGGCACCAATAGCGACCGCTTAACTTTGATATAGATACTCCGCCGGTTGGCTTCTTCGGGCGGCGACTTACCCCAGACACGTGTAGGCTGAGAGGAGGTGGTGAGCACTTCTTCCGGCAAGTCGGGAAAAACGCTAGGTCCGCCCAGTTTCTGGTTCAAGTTGCCAGCCACCGATAACACTGAATCTCGAATCTCTTCGGCCGACAACCGACGCATATTAAATCGCCAAAATAGGTTGTTGAGCGGATCGGCTAACAAAGCTTGTTGGTTAGATTGAGCTGACATCTGGTAAGTACTAGACATCATAATCGTCTTGTGCAGAGATTTGAGTCGCCACTGATGGTTAACGAGTTCATTTGCNAGCCAATCTAGTAGTTGTGGATGGGTTGGTCTGNNTCCAAACTGACCAAAATCGTTACTNGACNGCACGATACCNCGGCCAAAATGGTGTTGCCAAACCCGGTTGGCGATTACTCTAGCGGTCAGTGGATTTTCTGCACTGGCGATCCAGTCGGCAATAACCCGNCGTTTGGTTCCCTTTTCAGCATATTCGAGGGGGATTTGAGGTTTTTGAGCCCGAGGTTTCAATGCGGCTGGCACATCTGGATTGACAAGGTCTCCAACCAATCGCGGATTCCCACGGCGCAAAATATGTACATTTGAAGAGCCGTTATCTTCTACCGCCAAGGCCATGTGCGGATAAGGAATTTTCTTTTTACGGAGTTCATCCCTCTCTTTTTTTAGGTTGCGATATTGCGCANCCCGAGCCTTGAGGTGAGTAGAAGTCTCGATCTGTTCTGCGTACTGTTTTAAGAGGTCTTCAACATTNGCATTGATTGGATTGGCAACTAGACCCACATCAATGTATTGGCCACCACCTGTTTGCGAGCAATTGACGGCAATTACATTTTGACCGANTTTCAAAGCCGATCTTCTCAAACTGATCGTTTGGTAAGCCGTCAGATGACGGCGGCGATGGAGGACTCTGGTCCCATTGATAAAAACGTGCACATCTTCGTCATGATGTAGATTGAGTTCGACTCGAGCTGGAACTTGATCCAATTCAAACGTTTTGCGCAACCAAATTTCTGGAGTGTTCCAGACGGTACGCACCACGGCACCGGGGGTGCCGTGAGTGCCAAACCCACCTACACCTGATTCCCATTTATCGACGTTAAACTCCGTCTTAATCCAGTCCTCGCTAGGTGATTCGAAGGTATAGGTCCAAACTTGTCCAGTTGTCCGAGAATTAGGCAAAATAGTGACTTTATCCGATAAATAACGCCTTTGCCCTGGTGATTTAGAAGATGACCAATAGACCTGTAAACTAGGATCGTCTTCTGTTCTGTTGAAAAATTCTAGTCGAATAGGCAGGTACCCTGTGGTCAAAACAACCGTACCTTGATGATAGCCACCATTGGCATCGGTCAATTCTGTTACTTTTTGGCCGTCCACCCAAAGTCGAGACCCACCAATACTTTTTACATGGAAAATGTATTCATCGGTAGCGGTAATGCGAAGTTTACCCTCAAAGACCAAGCCTATGGCTTTTTGGCGGCTAGCTGGCCGCAACGTAAATTGATTAGCCGTAATTTGACCTTCTGTTTCGTGCCGAAGCTGATCAAAGTTATCTGGTAACTGATTCCATGTATCTCGATAAAAGCGGTAGGTTAGATCAACCAAGTCCGTTTCAGATGGGTTGACTGTTTGATTGTCTGAATGGACCAAGGTCGCTGTCAGTTCTTCTCCTAACTTGAAAGTCTGATCTTGTAACTTCTCTTCAGCCAACTTCTTCTGTTCAATTTTGGTTTCGTGTGACTGCTTTTGGGTGGGCGTGCCGATGTCGACTAGTGCACTTCTATGTGGTTTAATGTCGTGAAAAAAGGCAAGAAAGCTATAGTANTCTTTGATAGAGATGGGATCAGCTTTGTGGTCATGGCACCGCACACAGCCCATCGAAACACCTAACATGACTTGCCCTGTTGTNGAAACGATGTCGTCCAGATAATCATATCGAGCCAATTTTTGGTCGGCTGGTTCATCATCCCAAATGCCAAGACGATAGAAACCTGTAGCAATGACGGTTTCCGGTGTGACTTGATCGAGTAGATCTCCTGCNAGTTGTTCACGAACAAACTGATTGTAAGGCTTGTCTTTGTTGAAGGCATCTATGACATAATCCCGATAACGCCAAGCATAAGGCTTATCACCATCCCTNTCATAGCCGTTGGTCTCGGCAAAACGCACTAGATCNAACCAATGCCGTCCCCATTTGACNCCATACTGTTCAGAGTCCAATAATCGATCGATTAGTTTGGCATATGCCTGTGGATCTGGATTATGGACAAATGCTGCCACTACTTCGGGTGTAGGGGGCAGACCGATTAGGTCATAGTAGGCTCGCCTAATTAGGACTTGCTTACTAGTTGGTTTAGATGGTGAAAGGTCCTGGNTTTCCAACCGACTCAAAATGAAGGTATCAATTGGGTTCTTGATCCAAGCTTGATTTTTGACAGTTGGCGTTTCGGGCAGAGTCACTGGTCTATAGGCCCAGTAATCAGTCTCACTATCTGCCATTAATAGTGACAGGCAGAAAAATAAAAACAACGCTGATAAAACTACCTTTTGAAATCTATTGATATGCATGATTGTTACTATCCGAAGACTCTTCGAAGAACCGCTTTTTTCGACACGTTTACTCCGTGTAGAATCGTGTAGGTCAGTGGACTATAGGTTTCGCCTGGGCGAATAATCCCCGAGTACTTAACCTTCTTTGTTTTTGGTTGATTGAGTACAGNATACTTTTCGGTCTCCAAACAGAAGACGGCGTTTTTATTGTAAACGGCACGACCTTTGCCTTTTTCCGTTTCATCCAAGAAGTTACCGGTATAGAACTGAACACCGGGATCAGTGGTATTAACCTCCATCACTTGACCCGATCTTGGATCTATTACTTTAACCGTCCAGTTAAACAGCTGACGTCATTTTCCAAACACTATNCCATCAATCGATCGTCTTGGGACCACTTCTGGCATAACCGATANATCCCCATTCAGTCACAAAAACGAAAAGCGGAATTTCTTTGTTAAAAGCCGTCGTAGCCCTGTTCTGTAGCCATTGCTGTGATGGTGAACAGTATAGAAATGTAGACTACAGGCGATGTTATTGTAACCGATGACAAGATCTTTAACCATCAGATTCCTTTCTGCGGTTACTCNAGGTTGCCAACGATGATCAGATTATCCGCGACTCTCTCCCTGCTGGCCGCAATGACCGTCTTGACGTAGGGCTTGACCATAGATTGCTCCAGGATATTTTGATCAGTGCGTTGTATATTTCATAAATCACATTCTCATCTTGGCCGTATTGTTGCGATATCTGCTGAAAGACGGCTATTGCCTGTCCAGTGTGGTTTCTTGCATAGTGCGAATGCCAGTCAATAATAACATAAAAAACCTTCGGCGACGGCGGCATCCATTTGAACAACGGCTTGTAACGTTGGCTAAACTATAATCTATTTTAGGCTATTCATCTTAACTTTACCTAGCGTAGTCAAACGCAACTTTCCCACTGACAAGTCTTTTGATGGTGCGGCGGCAATCGCTGAATCAATCGCAGCTAGATCTGCTACGGCTTACCGTATTTGAGTTGGGCTAGCTAGCTCCTTCTGCCAGCAACTGTTTGACTATTTCCTTTTATTCTGAGCTTAATTTCTGCCTTTTACTCTTGGTAGGAACTTCAATGCCTAATTTCATTAAAATAGCATCTACTTGTTTCCTTATTTCTTTACGGTTGGCACCGGCTTCACGCATGTCTTTAGACTTTGCTATCTGTCCGCAACTTTTGCTCTTCTGTTAACGGGTCAAAGAAGCCACCACCTTGGTGTTTTCCTTGACTTTTTCTTTCCGGCGGCTCAACGCTAAAGCCCTGTAGCATTAGACCAACAGCTTTTTGATTTCTGAACGGATTAGCTTCAGCCGTCAGTATCTAAGTGGTGTCTTTTAACTGGTGGCCATAGTTGCACTCTTTTTGTTGCGGATCCTCGCTGGCCACCACCTCGGTCTCTAGCCTGTGCTAAGGGGGCTAGTGTTAGAACAATTGCTAAGAAAGCTACGAATAGATTCAATTTGCGGAACATGGTTCAATACCCCATGGTAAATAGTTTTTATTTGTACTCGATGTACGGTTAGATTAAGACAAAGAGTGAATGGAAAGGTTCGGATAACATATCGATTGATATATGGAGAAAATAGATAGAAGGATATGTCCAAGACGGCAAGGCCGAAAAGCATTCAGTAACCCCAGAGGCTTACACCCAGAAACCTAGTCGGCTATAATTGTAAGTTTAGAAACCCATTGGAGGAAGTATGATGCGGAAAAAAATCTAAATCTGGGACACACCTTGGCCGATCACTACTGAACGGTTAATCGAGCTGCCTATTGGGGTGGGTAGTCAGAAACGGGTGAAACTAGACCTTCCGGTACATACTTCTATCAACTACAAACCGGAAATTATACTGAGACTAAGAAGATGACGAGCTTAAAGTAGATATTGGAATTCTGCTCTTACTAGCCAGTCAGCAGTATTCATCATTGAAGACCCCGGTTGAACTATGATAGCCTGATAACCTAGGAATCAGAGTATTATGTCAGTTAGTTCAATGAGCGAATCACCTGGCCTTAGATTAGCCCAATATCTAAAAGAGTTTGTAGAACTTCGGACCACCACTGTGCTGATGTAGCTAAGTACGACACCGTCCAGTGCTTCAATGACATGCCCCAAGACTCCTGGCTACTGAGCAGAGGTTGGATATATCACCATCCAACCGGCCTGAATTTAGATTCGGCTACTGGCTCTTGTCATTCAAGTAACATATTCAGTTGACATATGATCGATCCGATTGAGACAAACCAGTCAGGTCATATCAGACGAGATTCTGATTAGACTCATGCCACAATTGTTTGGACCAAAGCGCGCATAATCCCCGCCTGGAGGCATGCCAAGAACTGTGATAATCAGAGTTGATCCTGACCTGCAGTGAGTGATGACTGCTACTCTATTTTCCTGATCATAGTGGCGATCCAGCAGAAAATCGATCATTTCGTCCATATTTCTTCGAATTGAGCGCACGCCTTCCTCTTTTGTACTAGCGTGTAATTTCCTTTTAACTATATAGAGAATATGCACAGCCTGGTAGTTGCACTTGAGGTTATTCAAGAGCTAGTTGAAATGCTGATATAGCCCACAAGATCTCGTCTGAGATCTTTATTAACTCTACGATTCTTTGTAAATAACCCACTGATAAGTTGAGTCTCTTCTTCTATCAACGAAGTTGTTCCTGCCACAGTCTCTCGGTGAAATAACTTTACAGTTTTGACAACTTCAAACGCGACAAACACGTTCGGTACAATCTCTGGATGGAGAGTTAAATCCCGTTCTATCCCGCTTTACTTCCGTGTCAGCTTGTGTTATGATCATCTGCCAATAATCGCAGAACTATAGATGAATACTATACGTAACTGTATCGTGTTGAACGGTACCGAAAGTCATCAAGCAACCCATTGCAAGAATTGAATATAATACAACTCAATACACCCTTAGTTTGGCTCTCTCATGCCGGTGGTGTCAATTAATTATTTATCACCTTTTTGAATCTACAACTGCAGTGAAAGAGAACTGATACTACCGTATTATCTTCTTCAGGTGGAGCTAAGAGATCTTAGGAGGAGACATGTTTATCCTGACATTTGACGTCGAAAGTGCCTACGCACTTGACCCGAATTCCGAATCGGATAAAAATTGGCGAATCTGGCTAAAAGAAACTCTGGCCAGCGTTACCAGGATCACCCAAATACTAAAACGGCATGAAGTCCCAGCCACTTTCTTTATTGTCGGCAAAGTTATTGAGCGAGCCGGTCAGGAACTTGTGGATTTACTGGATAATGATTACCTATTCGACATTGGGTCTCACACTTATAGTCACATGGGAATCTTGAGTGACAATTCCGAGGTATTACAGCAATTAGATCAGGAACTTGTTAGAACATCAGAACTTATCCAAAAGTATTTTGGCCGAAAACCCCTTGGCTTTTGTGCGCCGGGAGGGTTTTATCGAGGGTTACGAGGACATCCAAAAGAGCTCCGGATCCTATGGGAACACGGTCATCGCTTTATTCGTACCGATGGCGTCGGACCGCCGGAGCAACCAATGCCGGCTCTTTTTACTCAGCCTTATTGGCATCTTCAAGACGGGTTTCCCGGTCTGCTTGAAGTGCCAGCAACAGGTTGGCATTGCAATCTACTCTTCAATACTGGCCATCAGAGTGACGGTTGGAAACCAGGGCCTGGTTTTGTTGACGGAACGATTCTGGAAAAATTGCCGACTACGGTGAAAGAAGGCTTTGGAGCACGAAGAAAGGAGCTTCAGTATGCCATTGATAACAATCTGATCTATGGTCCAGCAATGCATCCTTGGTCAGTGTACCGCTTTGATTCGGAGTTGACACACCTGGAGCAGCTGATTGAAATGGCCAAGGGAAAAAATGGGCCTATTATGAATTGTCGTCAGCTTTATGATATGTATCAACAATCGGCAACTTGACGAAATAATCGAAAGCACCAATCATTCAGGTTTAATCTCCAGTTGCTTGGATTGGCCCCCCATTATTCCAAGGGACTACCAATCAACAGGAGGTTTCATCAGCTGTATCCGTATCATCGTATCGATTGAAAAGATAGATTGATTCAGGTGATAAGCCAAAAATTACAACTTTAATCAGACCGTACTGAGTGGTTTCTACTGAAGCAAATGGAAGCTGGAAAAGACAAAATTAACTGGTACCGAATACCCATTGATCGAAAAACAATGCGTGAGCTGACACGGCGTAGCGATTGGCTAGGCCTAACCCAGGTTTTGGGGCACCTGGGTCTCGTCTGCCTAACAGGCATAGCCGCCTTCTATGCGGTCAACCGCTTACCACTAGCTTGCTTTCTACTAATTCTTTTTCTGCACGGCACCTTTTACTCCTTTCTTTATAACGGAACCCATGAATTGTCACATTATTCTGTTTTTAAGACCAGATGGCTGAATCAATTTTTCCTGACGCTCCTTAGCTTTATGGTTTGGAGAAGCCATATCCTATTTTTGACCAGCCACACTGAACACCATAAATACACGTTGCACCCTCCCCATGATCTGGAAGTGGTGCTACCTGTCAAGGTTACCCTCAAGAGTTTCCTGAAAAGCGCTATTATCAATCCCTGGATGCTGTACGACACGATAAAGGCAGCCATTCGTCTAAGTAGTGGCAAACTGGAGGGCGGGTGGGAAATGGCCCTATTTCCCACTTCTGATAGAGAGAAACGGTTTTACTTGTTTAATTGGGCACGTCTACTGCTCTTCGGACATCTGCTAATAATTATTTTCTCCTGGTATAGAGGGTTGTGGTTGATTCCGTTGTTAATCACCCTGGCGCCATTTTATGGGGGCGGGCTGCGCTACCTATGCAACAATACACAACATACCGGACTGGAGGATAATGTGGCCGATTTTCGTCTCTGCTGCCGAACAGTAATTCTTAACCCATTTGTTAGCTTTCTTTATTGGCATATGAACTATCATACTGAACACCACATGTATGCGGCAGTGCCTTGTTATCACTTAGGTCGACTTCATCAGTTGATTCGGGCTCAGATGCCAAGATGTCCAAAAGGTTTGGTCAGTGCATGGACAGAGATTATTATGATACGAAAGAAACAGGCCACTGATCCTCAGTATCAACATCGGCTCCAATTACCCAACCCGGCAATGGATTCTACTGCTAACTGATAGCTGTAGGTTTGACCAGATGGAGAAACCAGCACAGATCAAGTAGCCTCAGCCTATATTTAATTAAGGATCCACATGAATAGACGAATGAAAGTGGGGCGGTTGTTGAAGATATGAACTATGGCAAATACCTTTTCTCTATTTGTCGATTTATCAAGAACAAAGGAAACGCAGTACTAACGGTTGACCGGGTGCAGAAAAACAAGAACAATCCACTGTTCGGGAAGACCAGTATCGGGCCCCCGTTTCGACAACGTTTACCCCCGACGTCATTTATTGATGATGAGGATGGAATATATTAGATGTTGAGGGAACCGATGATCGTGAAAGAAAAGACAACACACACGCCAAAAAACGAACGTAAGCTTTCTGCTTACTTCGAGTATTTGAGTATCCAGGCCGATCATGAAAAGGTTGGTTTCTGCTATGCTGTCTTAAGGAATATGATCTGTCTAGGCGGCACTTGTCGCGAAGCAAGATCAGGATTCAAGGTAAGCTTGTTGACATCGGTATCGCGGAACGTGAATTGGAATGAAATGAACAAAACTGATATTGACGGTTTCAGTTTACCGTGTGATTAATGCGGAACTGCTATTAACCAGCGATCCTAACAGGAGATTTGAATGTCTGCTTTAAGTGAGGCTCAGCTTCTCTGCTTTAGGACTTTCGGCTATTTGCTGTTGCCACAGTTGCTGAATGTTAATGACCTCAGTGTTCTTGGAGATGAGCTAGACCATGGTCTGGCCATCCAATTCCCGGAAACACCTTTCGATGGTAGCCGTAGACACTGGACCCGTCTGACAGATGAAAACACTCCATTTTCAGCTTCGTTGATGGAGAATTCTCGATTTTTAACACCTGCTCAGCAGATATGTGGACCAGATGTACTAGGCGTTGGTATCGATGCGAATCGATATGTTGGGGATACCGGTTGGCACCCAGATTCAGCTTCAAGCCGTCAGGTCGCAGTCAAGTATATTTTTTATCTAGATGAGTTAACGGCTGAAATAGGTGCTCTAAGAGTCATTCCTGGCTCTCACTTACTGACAGGTCAGGAGCGCGGAATTTTTGAAGACGGGGTCAAGGAATTAGCTGGTGCCGATATCCCAGCTCATACGATAGAAACCCAACCAGGTGATGTCATTGCTCTTGACATTAGAACATGGCATGCATCTTATGGTGGCAATCGAAATCGTCGTTCCTTCAATCTGGATTATTTTCAGAACCCAGTTACGCCGGAAGAAATTGAACAACTGAAAGCGGTAGGACGATCACATGCAGGTTCTATTCACCACTTTGGCCTAAAACGACAGTATAACTATTCTAAGAATTGGTTATTCAATCCCCATCAAAGCCAAGTTCGGCAACGGTGGATCGATCGATTTGAAGACATTGGGTATTTGGCTCAAGTAGGTGTAGCAGAACAATAAACGGTCCAACAGGCAGAAACAATATTTGGTCAGCCGACGTTTCGAAAAGATCAAAATAGAAACATCACCACCAGCTAATAATATAGTTTATATCCCACATAGGCTAGAATATACACAATATCTACGCATTTGAATAATCTCCCATTAGGGAAAGCTTCAACTTGTACTTGGATTAGCATCTTGAAGAGAGGAGAATCATATCCATGTCTGTGTATTTCACTCCTGAAATGGCGGCAGAATACCAAGCCGATGGCTTTTTCTTAGTCCGAAAGTTATTCAGCGAAGGAGAACTGCACCAGGTTACAGATTACATCATAGAGAATGTCATCAATTCAGGGCAGTTGCCAGTGGTTCAACCCCATAAGACCGACCGTTTCTTGAGGGAATGGGGTAGCCAAGAGCGATTCCTCGATCTGGTTCAGCCGCTGCTTGGTCCTGACCTAGCACTATGGACAGTCCACTGTTTCTACAAACCGTCGGTTACCGGACCACGTACACCCTGGCATCAGGATGCAAGATACTGGGCCATGAAGCCAGTGGTCACTGCATCGGTCTGGCTAGCTCTGGAACCGGTGGACGAAGAAAATGGCTGCATGAACGTTATTCCAGGTAGCCATCTGGAAGAAATATGCCAACACCATCAGGTCGATGATGAAAAGGACAAGGTCTCTCTCAGCTTGGAGATTGATAACCAGAAGTTTGATGAATCCAAAGCCATCAGTATTGTACTAGATACCGGTGACTGTTCAGTTCATCACAGTCACCTGATCCACGGTGCAAAGGCCAACAACTCAGGACGATCTCGCCACGGTTTGGTGTTGCGATATATGCCCACCAGCAGTATTCGCACCGACGGTGATCTGTATCTTGCTAGAGGTCGTGACCTATCTAACGGTGTAAACGTTTACATTCAAGACTGAGATCTTCATTTTGAGTAGGGCAGAATTTTGTCCAGGTATGCGTGGAACACACGCTTGGTGGGAAAGCATGAAATGAAAAGACTAATTTGGTTTTTAATATTCGCAGGGTTGGCCAGTCTGGTTTATGCGGAAGAAAAGATCATGGTAGAAAATGCCGATGAGTTTCAGGGACCAGAGTTGGTTATTGTCAAAGATGGAAGGTTGCTGCAGCCAAAAAGAATTACTTGGGAAAAAGACGGCACTGAGATGGTACGCATTCCTGCTGGCTCTTTTCAAATGGGAGATTCCAAACATGAACCAGAATACTGGATGACTCCTGCTAGACCATTGCACACTGTAGAGTTGAACACCTTCTACATGGATACCACAGAAGTGACCGTAGGTCAATTCATGCGGTTTGTTGAACAGAGCGGATACGATTATGATTTCGACCAGGTTTTCGAATACGGCACCGTGGCTGATTTCTCTCCGACCGATAAACATCCCATGGTCTACATTAACTGGTTTGATGCAATCGCCTACGCTAAATGGGCGGGCAAACGGTTGCCAACCGAAGCCGAATGGGAAAAGGCCGCGCGGGCTGGACTGGTGAGTGACCCGGTGAAACAAGTCACTGTCAAAGCAAGTCATATTTTGATACAGGCTGATTCCGAGGTAACCCCTGAGGGAAAGGGCCAGATCCGTCAAGAGGCCTTCCAGTTACTACAGAACGTAAGATCCGAAATAGGCTTGGGTAAAACCTTTGCTGAGTTAGCCAAAATCCATTCCGATTGCCCATCAGCCAGTAACGGCGGCCAGTTGGGTGCATTCGGTCGGGGCAAAATGGTTAAGCCTTTTGAAACTGCCTGTTTCGACCAGTTGGATGTAGGACAAATTAGCGGTTTGGTTGAAACAGATTTTGGTTTTCATATTATCAAACTGGAAGACAAGAAAATTGAGACCAATACTAACGCTCGCTATGTATGGGGAAATGACGAAGCAAATGGCGGGCAGTGTAACTACGCTGACAAGAGCGCAGACGCATTTTTGAACCGGTTTGAGTGGTATCGAGACTGGGCAGATATGAGAATGGCTGACGGTTTTGGTAAATGCGCGCCGGTAGGAAGTTACGCTGCCAACGGTTATGGACTACATGACATGGCGGGCAATGTGTATGAGTGGTGTAGCGACTGGTACGCAGACAATTATTACAGCAACTCACCGGTGAACAATCCAAAGGGGCCAGTCACAGGAAAATCACGAGTTTTACGGGGTGGTTCTTGGGCCTTCTTTAACCATTTCCTGCGGGTGGCTTACCGTGGTCGCCATATTCCACTCAATAGACGAAGCGACATCGGCTTCCGTTGTGTATCAGGATTGACTAATTAATATGGGGATCTATGTGTTCAACCCATTGAACAAATTATCTGTACCCTAATTCGTTGGATTGTGACCTCGCTTCCCTATAAAGATCCTCCTCATAAAGGTCTGGTCAAACCTCTTCGAATCCTGCCCCAAGTGACAGCCAGTTTGTTCCGCGCATTGACGGCTAAATTTCCCGGTACGTTTTTGCCTTCTATCACGACATCATCAAATGTAGCTTCTCCTTGCCATACACACATAGACCGATGGCGCCCGTTTTAAATGATTTTTCCTAATTTCCCCAAGTGTTGACTTGTTTACCATTGAAGCATCCATTCAACACAAACCCTTTCATCACCAGCTTGATAGAGAACTCTTTCTGGATGTCAAGAGGGATATTGTCTACGGTTTTTTGGATATACTCTCCCTTCTTTATATACAGACCGGCTTTCTTGCTGGCGAGATCAACCCACCAGTCATAGTGGTTATTGATATCTATCCAACGAAGATGAATTCCTAGCCAGACACCTTTGGCATTTCTCACTTTTACTTCAATGAAATAATCCGGCCTTCACTTTGGATCGCCGATCAAGGCCACTTCCTCTACTCCATTGGGATTGACGCCATGATAGCCGCCATCTTTAATTTTCCATTTTATGCCCACTTCTTTTCACCCATCAGGCTTGTGATCACTAAAATCGTCAATAAATGTTCCAGACCAAACTGTTAGGAATGTCATGCTCAGAACAGCTACGGTGAAAAAGAATAAAATTTCAACCAGTTTTTGTGAGATCATTCGATTACTTTCCTTTTTGAAAAATTTAACAGATATTCTTGCTTTTGAGAGAATAACAAAATACAGGCTGGGAATCTATAAAAATAGCCCTTTGCCCTGGTCATGGACATTAACTCTGATTGAACTTTATTAATGATTGCTTTATAATGACAAANTANNTAGTTCCGGTCATGGCCCTATATTAATCAGTTTCACAAGTATCCAACCAAATNCGGCACTAAAAAGTCTCATATGAAAACATGGNTATCTATTTGCTCTCTTACTTCTTAGCCAAGCCACGGATAATCGTGAAGCCTTTTTTGTTCTTCGGCACGTTTTTTTCAATGCTCAACAGGTTTTTACCTCCACCCAGATTGGAAGAGTTGTTTTCTTGGGTGGCTCAATCACCTTTATGTCCGCATGAAGAGAGATGGTCTGTGCCGAGTTACAGCATCGNTTTCCCCAAACTCAGTTCGATTTTATTAACGCCGGTATGCCCTCAACCGGTTCTACCCCGGGGCATTTCGCTTGGCGCGTGATGCCTTCAAAAGTGGGCCTGTAGATCTGATTTTTCAAGAGGCCGCCGTCAACGANTTTTATAATGGCCGCNAGGATCAGGACAAATTCGGGCGATGGAAGGGATTGTACGCCATGCTCACCGCCTCAATCCCAATGTAGATATAGTCTTTTTATTTTGTCGATCCATCCAAAATGGAGGATTATAACCAGGGCATACATCCCGGCGNTGATTCAAAAANCATGAAGCTGTTGCCTCACACTATCATCTGCCAACGCTCAATTTAGCTCTAGAGGTAACAACGCGAATAAATCGAGGCCAATTTACCTGGGAGAATGNCTTTAAAGATTTACATCNATCTCCTTTTGGTCATCAAATTTATTTTAATAGTATTAAGCGTCTGTTTGAAGCTGCCTGGCCAAACAAGCTAGGAGAAAAAGAAGCAATCAAGTCCCATCACCAACCTAATAAATTGGATCAGTTCTGTTATGATGCAGGTATGTTACTTCCACCCGATCGAGTGGAAAAGACCAATGGATTCAAGTTGGATCCCAATTGGCAAATACGGTGGGNGGTAACACCCGACCTGGATTCGTTAATGTACCTATGTTGGTGGNGCAGCTGGCCGGAGACAGCTTTGAGTTTAGTTTTAACGGCAGCATAATTGGCTTGTTTGTAGCTGCGGGTCCCGATGCCGGTATAATTGAGTATCGGATAGATAATGGTCCTTGGGAACAGAAAGATCTGTATACCCAGTGGAGCGGGGGACTGCATATCCCTTGGTTGCATATACTAGAGGCAGAATTGGAGAAGAACAAAAAACACCGGTTGGAAGTTCGTTTATCCAGACANAATAATAGCAGTAGTCAGGGATATAGCTGTCGAATTGTTAATTTCGCCATTAATGGGAATTAATAGCAATGAACATAATTTTTAAACTTGGTTTTCTTCGTAAGTAATTTCTTTTTCCTAACATCTATTTTTGTCAATATCAGGAGTTTAAATGGNNAATATTACCCCATCTGATCTTAACGTTTTTGAACAGCTAAGTCATTCTCGAGGGGGAAATGCTCCCCTCACTTTCTTAGACTTAATCCATCGGCAAACCATTGATCTCGAATTAGCCTCTTGGTTAATGTCTCAAGTTTGTGGTGGNGCGTCTTTTATCATTGGAGCAGGTCCCGGTGGTGTTGGTAAAACAACCTTAATGCGATCTCTACTGAGTTTTGTCCCCAGCAATTGTCCTCTGGTTATTGCGTTGCCTGGCCAAATCTCTAGCCCCNAATCGTCACCACACTGTTTTATTTCACTGGAACTCAGTGACCATCGTCCCCCAGGTTATCTTTGGGGACAAGATCTAGAAGATTTTTTCAAGCTCTCTACAGATGNTCACATCTTAGTCGGAAATATGCATGTTGATAGTCTGGACCAGGCTGAAGAAGAAATTTGTCAGAGGAACCACGTTACGAAAGAGCAATTTTTGTCCGTTAATCTCTTTATTTTCTTGAGAGTTGAAGGTGAGGAATTGTCAACCCGGCGAATAAACAATACTGAAGCCAGACGTTATATTTCCTCTATCTATCTAACTGAATCGGGAGAGCAACACCAATTGGCCTATTCTTCTGAAGAAGGATTTAGCTCTAATATTCATAGAAATATGATTCTAGAGCAAAGCTGNCTGCAATTTTTGCAAAAATTGCGATCAAATCAAACTATGACGGTATCAGAAATTAGAAGTCAATTCTTGGCATGGGAACAAGAGTCGAAAAAGACAANATAGTTTTAATCCATAATAGTTTAGTTTCATGTAGTTATGAAGATTCAAAGCTACTCAACCCTTAAGTGTGCAATNANTAGGAGATCTATTAGGGCCGGTAGACAATTCAGATTGGTAGCCAAATGAGAAACTACCGGCCAAAGCTAGTATAGATTGGTAATTGTGCTTAAGCTGATCCTATCTCCTAACTATAGCGCCAAAGTGCTTCAGTCCGGCAAATACATTTTCGACCTGGTGCCTGTATTTATAATCCATACTGTCATGGCCGATGTTGGAATTCTCTTTTCCTAGTATCACAGTTTGTAACCCTTGTTCCTCAATTTGATGTCTCAAATTTTCGCTATCATAGCCTTTATCCGTCATGACATCATCAGACCAAGGCCGTTTGGCNATTAATTCAGCTGCGGCTTTGTCGTGACCAACCTCAGCATCAGTCTGTATATCCTTGTCCGGGCCGCCGACCTGGATATTGGCGCGGACTCCGTTTTCGAACCAGNTGATCGGTTCGCTGGCATCAACCGCGCTGAGCGCCCATTGCGCAGGGCTTTCACCATTGAAAGAGAGCGCTTAGTCAAAGGTATGAGTGTCGCAATCGAGCAAGTTGGGCAGCGAGTACAGATCCATACACTGGTCGCAAAGGGTGAGCTGACAGCCGCTCTGTTCCGCTATCTCCAGAGATTCGCTCCAGGTCAGGGCCATGGACTTCTCGAAGTATGGTGGCGCGACACCGGCCGCCACGGAGTTCCTGAACACGGAAAGATGGAAGGGAGTCCACAGACAGGCCACCACCAATTACGCCTTCTCCTTCTGGAGCAGCTCGTGGTAGTCGGTGTCCGTCGCAGGCCTGAAACTGAATTGCTCACTCCGTCGCAGTATCCTGATTCACATCCGCAATCAGTCCCGGCACATGCTGGACGGCTCGCTTGCCGCAACCGATCAGCCCAACTTTGGAGTTCATAGTTACCCCGCTTCTGCAGCCTCCCGGATCTTCTACAGAGCTCCGCCGGATGACGATCTGATTCCTCGTTCAGCAAAAGCATTGCCAAACAATAATCCCCCAGCAAGAGAATACCTGTATCAAACAAATACGGGCTGCATATTCCCACTCAGCCTCGGCGGGCACGCGTTTTCCTGCCCACATGGCATAGAAATTGCTCCATTCCAATCCACTTCAACCATTGGAGCCCCGTCGCCAGGTGAATATTAGCCACATCATTCTACCTGTTAATTGCGAACGGCTATAGTTGTACCGACTCTGCCCCACCGTCACTTTATGCACATCCATAGACAAGGCATCCCGCGTGTCACGGTTTGATAGGAGGGCTACGTCCACGGATCGAGAACGACTTTCCCGGCATTGCCTGTGCACTGCTGTTCCCAAGCCTGTTGCACTTGGCTCATTCCGTATTGGTGGGTAATCAACTTGTCTAATTGTTCATCGACTTGGCCAATTATCTTGATCAAGGCCGGGAAGTGGGACAGATTATAGTGTCAGTTTCCACGTAGAACTATATCCTTGCGAATCATACACGACTGGCCCCCAAGGGGAAATCCCCCCTTCACCGATGAAACAGGCTTGCTCCTTTCGACGCAGGGCCTCGACCATCAATCGGTGAGCGGCGGACGTACCGGAACAGTCCAGAGCTTTGTCAACCCCCAGACCGTCGGTCAAATCCATAATCTTGTCCAGAATACTTTCGTCGGTGGGGTCAAAAACAGTGATTGCTCCCAGTTCTTGGGCTAAGTTGGCTCGAAAGGGTTGACTCTCCACCGCAATTACTTTGGCTCCTCGATAGTGGCCGTTGACCACACCACCGAGTCCGACTGGCCCCATGCCGGTAATCATTACTGTGTCCAAGGCGTTGACATTCATCTGTTGCATAGCCCCAAACGTTGGTCCTAGACCGCAACAGGCCATACCGGCGTGCTGGTAGCTAATGTCTTGGGGAAAGGGTGAAAGCAGCCAATCCGGTTTGAGGATATATTGAGCGTAGGTGTGCCTGGCTGTTTGCCCTTCTGGCAGCCGTCTTCCGTTTGGCAGTGGATATGTTCACCATCCAAGCAAAGCTAGCAAATGCTACAACTGCGTCCCGGCTGGACAACGACACGGTCTCCTACCTTACACGACCTGATTGAACCACTTCTACCACTTCACCCGCGGCTTCATGTCCGAGGCCTACTGCATCCTGCTCACGTTCCCTTTGGGAGATTTTATATTCGGTACACATGGGCACCGAGCGAATTTTAACCAGCACAAAATCCTCGACTGGCTGCGGATCGGGTCGGTCAACGGTTCCACCAGAACCGTTGGCAAACATCGCTGCAATCTTCATTTCAATTTCCCCCTAGCGAATTATTGGATTTGTTTTCTGTATAAACTGTATGGATATTAGCCATAGAAGTCAAGAGATGAAGGTGGATTGTATTAGTGGAAGGAATTGAGAGGATGTGGGATCGAGTATTGAAATTAGAGGTCAAATGGATGTAAAGAAAGAAATTGACCACCTAGGTCGACTTTTGCTGTGAGTCATTACAAATGCCTGCTATAATGGATATCGCTTTTAAGAAAGCGTATTTCACCTCATTAGATCAAATCAAGTCAAACTGGAGTCAGGCATTAACTCCTCAGCATCATTTCGTCAGCCGGACATCACCTTTCGTTCATTGATCATCGGCCTAATTATGGTGGTGATCAATGCCTACTGGCTAACGGTCACTAGCGAATTGACCGTATCCTTATTGACCTTTGTCTCGCTCTT
>PACG01000074.1 GCA_002699335.1 Candidatus Poribacteria bacterium | reverse complement strand
GGCCTCCAGCGCTTGATTGACTGTCCCGGCTGTAACAGTAGCTGGTCTACCAGTGTTACCGCAAAGGCTGGGCTGAATTGGAAGGCAGAACCTGTATCAAAGCAGCCTGAACTGGAGTCAGCATGTTGACACAATAATCTGGGTCGTCACCAATTCGCAGCCAGCACTCGGT
The DNA here is from genome assembly GCA_002699335.1 of Candidatus Poribacteria bacterium. Next base: position 58,735 of record PACG01000074.1, on the reverse strand, counting down.
CAGTTTCGGCTCGATCTGCTGATAGATTTAATGTTGCTGGTGACCCAGGATAACGACTACTTAACCAATTGGGAGGCTAGCAAGGATCGCTCACCATCTCTATGATCGTGCCGTAGCCAAGGGGAAGTAACAACTGTTTAGGGTGTTCTATCCGAGTGGTCATTCCAGCGGCCAGCAAAACACCAGATATTTCCATCATCTAACATTCTACTTCCAACCTCAGTGATTGTCAATAGTAGCCTATGGCGGACAATCTAAATCGGATTTCACCAATTCTGTTGTTGCAAAAGTAAGATAAACTTGGTATAGTCGAGGAGACTGTTAAATATCTTTTTATTCGGTCAATCAAGCATCAAAAACACTTGACAGCAGGATCTCAGTTGTCTTAGAATGCACTTTCGTAGTTAGTATTGTCGTTTAGGAAAAGCGACCGATTAGTTAAGATAGAGGTGAAATTGGATGAAAAAAACGATTGCGTTGAGCCTTATGCTGGTATTGATCGTCGGATTGACAACGACTGTCGTGCCCCAAACCTACTTTGAGGACAACTTCGATGATGCCAAAAAATCGGATAAAAAGTGGAATCCTCTCTTTGGCCAGTGGGATTTGAAAGATAAAGAGTACATTCAAAGTTTACAGTTGGTCAATTCCATGAGCCTAGTCACTGACGAGTTCTGGAAAGAGGAGTGGAACAACTATACCTTTGAAGTCAAGGGCAATAAAATCGGTGGGGCAGAAGGCTTCTTGATTATGTTTCGTTGTCGTGGAATGATGGAACCACGTGGTCAAGCCCTGTTAAAGCACCCAGGACGGATGCAAAAGCAAAAACCGTCACTGGAGTATTGGTGGAACCTGGGTGGTTGGGGAAATAGCAGATCTAAAGTTGAATCTTGGGGTGGAATCGGAGGGGCAGACAGCAAGCACACCATTAAAGACGATACATGGTACGAAATCAAGATCGTCAACACACCGAAAGACTATACTGTGATCCTGAACGGGAAAGAGGTAGCCAAAGTTAAGGATGGTTCCCAAGACGGAGTAGGGCGGATTGGATTGGCCACCTGGGCAACAAAAGCCAGGTACGATAATGTGATCGTCTATGGTCCGGATGGGCCGTCTGCGCCTGTCAAAGCCAACAGTAAAGCCGCGTTGACCTGGGGATACCTCAAAAACCACAACTAGCTGATCGATTTTACGTCTGATGATGCCTGCGTTTTCTAGGCATCATCAGACGTAAAGATACCAATCATTGGAAATGACACATACTCCCAATCTCTTTTTGTCATTTCCGCCCGAGTATCCCTTGACTATCCTGGCGAAAGCGGGCATACGGACATACATTCACTTACCAGTCTGGCAGAATACCTCTCCTGTTGTATCCCTTCCTGTATTCTAAAATAAGTTCTCAGCAAATCCGCAACGAAAAAGTATGTGTTGATCGACCAATTCCTTCTGTCCAGACCTTTACTATTGTTGACACCATTGGTTTTGGCTACCATTAAACCAGATCGTTGGGATTTAGAATCATAGCGAGATGAAACCCTCGTTTAAGACCACGCTGGTCAGTGGCCGAAGTGTTGTTGCCGGTTTAATCTGTGTTGCCCTGATTTGCTTCACCGAAGCTCACAACGACTACTACGTTAATAATACTTGGCTAGCAGCGCACCATTTTCCAATCGTGGCGGCTTTCCTGTTGATGGTCCTGGTTCTAGGGGTGAATGTTTTTCTCAAGGAGATTCGCCTCTTCGCCCCTTTGAAAGCAGGTGAACTGATTACGATCTGGTGTATGATGATCGTGGTTGCAAGTCTGCCCACACTGGGATTAGCTGCCTATATGATTCCGACCCTGGTGGGGCTGACCTACTATGCCACACCCGAAAATGACTGGATCGGGTTGTTTCACCACTATCTACCAAGGTGGTTGATTCCACGCGGCAGCAGCGTAGCACAGAATTTTTTTGAGGGCCTCACCGGTAGCGACGAGATCCCCTGGTTAGCCTGGATACCACCTTTGCTGTTTTGGTCCGGCTTCACCTTCGTTTTATGGGGAATGATGGTATGTTTGGCTACTATTCTGCGACGACAATGGGTAGAAAGGGAGAAATTTTCTTTTCCGCTAGTCCAGCTACCGGCAGAAATGTCGCAGGATCCCCCCGCCGGTGCATTTCTAAACACCTTCTTTCGACAGCGGTCGATGTGGATCGCATTTCTGTGTCCGGTTGTTATCCACTCCGTTAGCACACTCCACTTCTATTATCCCTTTTTTCCTGAGATTCCGCTTCGATACAGCACTTGGCATCTATTTACCGAAAAACCTTGGAGCGCTCTCCGCCCCTTCAACTTCGATATTCAGCCCTCAACTATCGGCTTGTCCTATCTGATGTCGTTGGAAATCTCCTTTAGTTTGTGGGTTTTTTACCTGATTTACAAGCTGGAACGGTTGATCGGTAGCGCAACGGGAATTTCCACCTACTTCTATCACCAAGGGTTTGTGCCGTTTCGAGAAATGGGCGCTTACCTAGTTGTGATTTCGTTTTTTGGTTTTCTGGCCAGGGAACACCTGAAAAAAGTGTGGATGAAAACATACTCCGGTAAAAGTACGATTATAGACGCGGACGAACCACTGCCTTACCGTTGGGCGGTGGTCGGACTCTTGACCACGGTGGTTGGACTCTCCGTCTTGCTGGTGTTGGCCGGCGCCACTTCACTCTGGCTGATGTTGTCAATCCTGACCTTTTTTAGTATAGTCTGCGTCATTGATGCTTGGCTGGTGACACGCGGCCTCTTTTTTATTCACGGCTCTTTCAAGGCGCCGGATCTGTTTGTCTCCGCGCTGGGAACCTCGCGTTTTGGTGCCGCTAATCTGACCATCATTGCTTTCCCGAAACGGATCTTCTTTCGAGATCGACGGGAGATTCTGATGCCCCATCTGGTCAACAGTTTCAAGGTTTCCGATGAGGCCCGGGTTAACCGGCGTCACCTGTTACTAGCGATTGGTCTGGCGCTGGTGGTCGGAACGGTGATCTCCTTCTATGGATACCTGAAGTTGGCTTATATCAGAGGGGCTGTGACACTAGGTCGATCCTGGATTCATACTATTTCTCCCCGGGACCCTTTCCGGGAACTGGAACGGTTTTTGGTGAACCCGCAAGACACTAACTGGCAACAGATGAGTTTCGTAGCCATTGGTAGCCTGATGATGTTCTGTTTATTGAACATGCAGTATCGGTTTCTCTGGTGGCCGCTACATCCGATCGGATTTGTGACGCCTGGCCAATTTCCGATGAATAACATCTGGTTTTCCATCTTTTTAGGTTGGCTGTTTAAGTTTCTGCTGGTACGGCACGGTGGATTGAAGGGATATCGGCAAGCCAAACCCATCTTCCTCGGCATAGTGCTGGGTGAAGCTTTTGTCGCTGGCATTTGGGCTGTCATCGGTCTGTTTACGGGCAAGGGGTATAATTTTCTCTATTTTTAACGCCGATCCTAAACTAGATCTAAACGGCACAGAACTTGCCCTTACTTCTAGCAGTGCTTAGTAACAGTCAAAAGTGCGACACTGGTGCAGCACTTCCAATCAGCAGTGTGACAAAAATGTCGCACCTGAACCTAGGTCGAAGGAAAAATTGATGATCACATTAGTCCTTCATTTATCGAATCTTAATTCAATGGATCCAAAATTAGATCGACCCGGCGCCAAGCCACCCAAACCTGTGTATATTTGGCTTCTATTAGGGATTTTATTAATCTTCCACACTAGTGCCGGCATCTCTAAAGAGGCATCATCTGGACGTGCCAGTGTGGTCGGCAATTCATGGCTGTATGGAACAGCGCTCTATGGTCCAGGTATGATAAGCTTGCTGGAACCAGATAGCCCAGAGATAGGCGTTGGCCTGGAAATGTTGATTGCCAGTGGATCATTCCTCGGTGCCTTACAAGCGACCAAGCAGTACGAACTGGATCCGGTTCGTACACGGTTGCTTATCTGGGGGGCCTATACTGGAACCGCCTATGGGCTGGGATCGCTGGCCTTTTTTGACTCGGAAGATACAAGGGCCTGGGCAGTTCCGCCAATGCTGCTGACACCGCTTGGAACGACGCTCGTTTACCAGTTGACCCAAAACCGAGACTACTTTGAGGGAGAGACCGACCTGCTGGTCACCAGTGGACTAGGTGGCTTACTTTACGGGGCCGTCATTCCGTATCTAATTCGTCCGATAGAAGACCTCTCTTCACCGCTGCAGCGAAAAATCTACGTGGGATCGGCGATGTTGACAGTACCGCTATTTATCTGGCAAACCACCCAATTGATCGACCGACTGGATCTACACCATATTAGTCGCGGAAGGGCAACGCTGATTCCGCTAGGTGGCATCGTCGGTGGTCTCTACGGTGCTGGTACCGCACATCTGTTTTTGCACGATCGTTACCCGCGGTTGCATGTTCTGTCGTCGATGCTGGGTTTGCCGCTCGGCGTATACAGTGCCTATCGACTGACCGTCGACGAGCACTATACTGTCGGACGGGCTACCATGATTGGACTAGGGGCTATCGCCGGGGCAATTTTCAGCGAAGGGCTGGCCTTTATCGCCCAGGCCGAAGATAGCCGTATTTTTGCTGCTTGTGGTATTGTGGGCTCTGCGCTTGGCATCTACTTGGTCCATAATGCGACCCAATCCCAAACAGACCAATCAAAAACAGGAGGCGATCAGCCGATCGCCAACGCTCCGACGCTTCCACTCGGCGATGGACTGCCGGTGCAATTTTTAACCATCAAATTCTAATTTCCAATCATATTTCTGATCAATAATTCAAGGAACCTCATCATGATCAATCAAGACTATCAACACCTGTATTGCGGATGTAATAAGCCTCTACAAACTACCAACCAACTACAGTCGGGATACATCCGCTTTTTCCTGCTTATCATGGGTAGCCTTATTTGTGCCAGTGTTACTAATGCTGAGACAGAAGAGATTATTCAACTCAACGCCACTATCGGCTTTAACATCTCGGTTGAGGAGAACCGACAGTACAATCTCTTTCCAGAGAATGAAGACTTTGTCAGTGCCGAGATCATCAAAATTGCCAATCGATACCAACTGCACATAACCACGACGGTCGACGGCAAACGATTTCGGCAGGTACAATCCCTTTCTGAAAATGCACTAGCCGAACTTAGGCAGAAGGCGACCGGAATAGGCCTTACCCAACCCGATAAAACCGGGCTTGATCGCACAAAATCGGAAAAGAGAGAAGGCCGGCTCACACTTAACCTTAATGGGTTGGCCTACGGTTTATGGCTCTATGGCCCCGGCCTAGCTAGTGCGCTTGAATTAGAAGATGGTGTAGCAATCGGTACAACCATGTTGACGGGGGGTGGTGCTTACATCAGTTCATTGATTGCTACCCGTGATTTTGATCTGGGCTATGGGCGTTCTAAGCTCCTTCGCTGGGGGGCTTATGCTGGAACACTTTATGGGGTTTTGTCCCTCTCCTTCTTGGATTCTGACGATACCCGATTCGCCCGCGTTCCCTCCATGCTACTGACTCCGGTTGGAGCTTACACCGCTTACAAATTGAGCGATAACCGATGGTTCAACAAAGGTGAAGCTGATTTGCTGGCGGCAGGCGGTTTAGCTGGTGCTTTTTATGGATGGGCAATTCCTTACCTGATTCTGAATGAGGATTTTTCGGATGAAGGAGAAGAATATATAGATCAAGAATGGGTACAGATATGCGAGGAGGAAAAAGGCAATATTGACTGCGCTGAGGACGATTTAGACTGCCAGAGATGGAATGAAGAACGCGATTGTCAAGAAGAAGCAACAAGTTATAGAGGAGGAGGAACTATCAACAAAATCTATAGCCTCTCTATGATGGCGAGCATTCCCGCTAGTGTCTATCTAACATCTCGTTTAATGCCGGACCGTAATATCAGTCAAGGCCGGGCACAACTGATTTCGACTGGTGGAGTGGTGGGCATAGTCTACGGCCTCGGACTGACGTTCATCGCTTTAGGGGATGAGGTGGATAATGCCGGACGAATCTATACGTTATCGGCGGCGGTCGGTCTGCCCGCCGGTTCTTACTTTGCTAAACGCTTCACTCGCCAGGAATCATACACCCGATTGCGGGCGGTACTGATTACGTTCGGCGGAGTAGCGGGGGCGTTCATTGGGGCGGCACCATTGTTTATGGCAGAAGCCGATAATCCACGGGTTTGGGCCACCACATTGATCGCTACCTCCGCGGCAGGATTCTGGGCAGGTCATGAGATGACCAGAACTAAAGTCGTAGCCGGTTCAACTGGGCTATTTAACTCAGAGCGATTTTCAATTCAGTTGGCCTCTGCTGGTGAGATTGCTGCTTTCGGTCTGTCAGCCCTGCGGAAATCGTCGCTACGACATCACGCTGATTTGAAACTGAGCCTATTACGAGGGCAGTTTTAACGGTCCAAATGGTATTGTTCGAACCTGTTAATCGTGGTACAATCGAAATGGAGAAGCACTATATACTGCTTCTTGGCAAAAGCTGATTGGAGAGAAATAGATGCCCACTATTTTAGCACAATACCGTCAAACCTTTTCTCCGGATTTTCAACTCAAGCAGCAAGCTCAGTCGCTTTTTCCCGATGGCGTGACCCACGATATCCGTTATGCGGATCCGTATCCGATCTACGTTGACCGAGCACAGGGTTCACGCAAATGGACAGTTGGTGGACATGAGCTGATCGACTACTGGTCGGGTCATGGTGCATTGTTGCTGGGACACAACCCACCCAATATCGTGGAGGCAGTTACCCAGCAGATACAGCGCGGTACGCACTATGGTGCCTGCCATCGACTGGAACTGGAGTGGGCAGAACGGATTATCGACCTGGTACCTTCAGCAGAACATATCCGCTTTACCAATTCCGGCACTGAAGCTACGCAAATGGCGATTCGACTGGCACGGTTGTGGACTGGAAAGAACAAGATCGTAAAGTTCGCCGGACACTTTCACGGCTGGCACGACAGTCTAATCCAGGGATATTCACCGCCCTATGATCAGCCGATCGCCGGTATCCCTCCCAGTACTGCGGCCATGACCCATGTTTGCCCACCTAACGATCCTGAAGCCTTAGCTAATCTACTAGCGACTGACAACCAAATTGCGGCGGTAATTCTGGAACCGACAGGGGGATCTTTTGGTGCAATTCCGACCAACGGTGAGTTTCTTCGCTTTCTCCGTCAACTGACCTCAGAACATCGGGTTTTACTAGTTTTCGATGAGGTAATTACCGGCTTTCGTGTTGCCCCGGGCGGTGCACAAGCCTACTATGATGTTTGGCCGGATTTAACGACTCTAGCTAAGATCATGGCCGGCGGGTTACCGGGTGGAGCCGTCGTCGGCTCGGTTGAGATCATGAATCTGATTTCAAAAAATAGCCCTCAGCGTATGCCTCATCAGGGGACGTTCAATGCCAATCCACTTTCCGCTTGCGCGGGAATCGAAATGCTAAAAGTGGCACAAACAGGTCAACCGCAGAGCCTTGCCAATCGAATGGCGGTTCAACTGCGTCAGGCACTCAATTCGGTGGTCGACCAACACGGTTTAGATTGGGTCTTTTATGGGGAGTTCTCGGCCCTCCGATTTCTGTTGGGACATGGCAGAGCGGACATTCGCGCTACATCAACGGACGGGATGTCTAAGTTCGATCCCTACGATTGGGATTATCGTCAGTTAAAAGGGGCAAGTTCGCCTGAATTAGAGACGCACTTACAGGCTGGACTTCGTCTCCATGGAGTGGACATGACACCGGGCGGAGGCATGACAAGCATTGCCCACACAGAGGACGACATAGCTCTGACCGCCGAAGCCCTAGACAAAACGATTGGTCGAATGCGAGCCGACAGGGTCATCACTGACTAAGCGACTATTTCAATTCTCAAGCATCAATTGCCATGGCGTTACTGAGCGTTGGCAATTGAGACTACGCTCTACTCTTCTTCTGAATGGATTTTCCCTTCAATAGATTCCTGTTCTAGCGGTGGTCCCAACAGAGCAGGCTCAGGGAAGGCTGATAGGTCGGGGGATAATTCGAAATCGACTGTACCTACTGAATGGTAGCAGCGGACGAAAAGTAGGCGATCTGCTTGTCGGTAAATCCAACCGGATTGTCCACTGTCCAATATATCTAAATCTGTAACCGCTGGAATTGGTTCGCCATCCCGGACGTGAAGGGAATGAGGTGGGGATGGTAGACCTGCAATCAGGCTATAACTGGTTTCAAATTGCACATACCGCAACCGGAAGTGGAGGCTTCCGTTTTCGGTGGTGGAAATCTTCTCGACCCGTGCTCCGCTGCTGACGTGTAACCGCAGGTTACGGCAATGGATCACGCCGGTCGAAATATCTGGATCCAGATCCCTCAAGGCAAACATATTGACCAGGATATTTTCTGGATTCAGGTGTGGCCCGCGCCGGTCGGAGCAATAGTTGTAAAAGCCGTCTGGATAGGTCCCTTTCAACTCACCCTCCGTCCACTGTTGACGCATCGCACTAACCAGAATCCCTTCAGCGATCTGCTGCCAGAAGGAATCGGTATGTGGCGCTAGGTGTTGGAGAAAATAAGCGTAAACTAGTCCACACCACTGTACGGGAACACCGAACCAGGAATGGGTGTGGAAGGTGGTTCCGAAAACCGGAATCGAAGCAAATTGCATGGCCGGGCGGTCCGGTAAATACCAGAAATAGAGGAACGGTAGACCTGTTTTGGCCCAGTAACTAGCCTGTTCCAGAAACGCCTCTTCTTGTGTGATGAGATAAGCCTCAACACTTGCCCCGACGGCATAGGCAGCAGACAGAATGTCCGGCTCCTGAATAGGGCACGCCCAACTTTGTGCCCCACGCGGTACAATGAACTGTTCCATAAAAGCGAGCGCATTTAAACCTGCATCTAGCGCTTGCTGGTCATTGGTGATTCGGGCATATTTCAGCAACTTGTACGCATTGAGAGCCTCTGTTCCAACAACGTTTTCGCCTTCTTGACCCAGTGTTCGTGTCCGGTCGGTGGTCGGATGAAATCCCCAACTGCCATCCTCCGACTGATGTACCATCAAGTCTTGGATCCGCGCTTTGAGTTGGTCTATAGACGGCATAAGTCTACCGTAATAAAAAGGTAGTTCCCACTTCAAGATGTGACATCCGGCCTCGGAGACCAGGCCATAGTTACCATCCCCCTCGATTGTGTTTTTAGCGATTTCCAGCGCGTGTTCTTTCGCTGACTGATCTTGAGTTACCAGATAGTCGAACCAGAGTAAAGTGGCAAATCCCGGCGCATTGACAGAAGGCGAGCCGACGCAATGCCGAGATTGTCGTTTCTCCTCATCCCATACGGTTTTCAAGAAGGCATGACGTGACAAGGCCAATTCTTCTAGATCTTCCCGCGGTGGTTTTTGGATACTCGGCTTGCCGAAGGCATCAATCCAGTGATCGATAATATCGAGCAAGGTAGCCTGACCATCTAACACAATTTCTGCTCTTAATGAGAGGTAATTCTGCGAACTTAATGGGTAGGGAGTCGTCGCCTCCAGACTGTTTTCTGGCATCCAACTAACCGCAGTTGGCACGAACAGTCCCATCAGGTGATTATCCTGCCGCTCGTGTCGGTTAGGCGAAGAGAATACAGCTCCGGGGTGTTGGTTTTGGCCATCCCATCCTTGCAGGCCGTTCCAGATTAGGCCTACCAGCGTGTTTTTGTGTTCGATTGCCATCAACGGAATAGTGATTTTATGAGGATGGGGGGCGAGCCGGTTATTAATTGGTGGCGCACAATCCCGGGTACTGGATGAGACTTCATCTCTTTTCAGAAATTCGAGACCTGGAAATAGTGCAGACGATTTAGCAGACCCAAAGTTTTTTTCGCCTACATGAAGCATTATACCTTGAAAATGCAATAGTTGTTGATCCTGACTGCAGCTAAGCGTGTAGGCCGTTTGGATTCGGGTTCCTTCTGCTGACAGGGTAAATCGACCTTCAAAATTCCAAATTGCCCCCTTCGTATCCTCTACCTCATCAGAAAAGATAACCGATGAATCTCCAATACTATTGCCGGAAAGAATAAACGTACTGGGCATAATTGACAATCGTTCTGTTTCACCACTGTTTGGGGAACGGTAGCGAATTTCGGAGATAGAGCGACTGACCGCCACCTGATAATAGGTGCCGTTCTTAGTTACATAAAAGGCTACGTACTCGAATCCTTTGCTACCATGCACAAAGACGGCTCGCAAATTCTGATTCTCGGTAACGACGTGTCGCTCCACCTGATAGGTGCGAAGTTCCGTTGCCACCTGTGGTGACAAACGAGGCATAGCCTCTTGAACTTGTACTTGTGATCCGACAATATCGCGGTGTAGTTTTTCCGCCGTTCGATAACGCAAGGAAAACTCGACATTGGCCTTAGCAGGTTTTCCAACCCCCCGGATATTCCAGGATAGCGTATGTTCGTCACCAGGGGCTAAAGCTCTAATCCCTTGTGTGCCTTTGCCACGTCTGAGTTTTAACTTACTGATCGCAACGCTGGATCGATTTTGAGGCCGGATAGGTACGCGTCCCCGATTTTCGACGGTACATTGGTAGTTAAAGTCTCGCTTAGCGCAAACTAAAGCATCCTGGGTCGAAGTCTGTTTAATTACGATTTTCGGTTGTTCAGCATACAACACCATTTCTTCGATTGGTGCATTCAATATCGCTACTAGTTGTTGCTCGATCTCCGAAACGGCAACCTTTGCCTTTTGAAATTTATCCCAGGAAAATGTTTGGACAATAGGGGAATCTTCACTGGACGAAACTCCGATTGCTAAACCTGCCATCAGATCTTCTGGTGTTTCAGTCTGTTTTAATCGAAATAGATTGGGATCTCCCCATAAAGCCCAATCGTAATTGGTATTACCGTTTTCGCCACAATGAGTAATAAAGCAGATCTGGACCTCTTGACCGGCTAGGTCGGTTAGGTCAACCTGGTGTTCTTGCCAAGCGCAAGTATCGGAAAAACACTCAAACCGTCTCTCTGGTATTGGCAGCGCCGGATTTTGTGGGGTTGAAACCTCAATAGAAAAACTGGCTCCGTCTGGTTTTGTCTCTTCGGTTTCAAAGTCGATGCCGTCTCTCAGTCCGATCCAAAAATGCAACAGAAGTAAATCCGGTAAGCCCTTTAAAACATTAGCCTTATTGGCCGACGAGCCCTGGTTATCTGATTCTTTTTTAGTTTCATCATCGACTTCAGTAATTTCAGGCAACTGAAGGGTATATATCAGTTTCGACTCACCGGTCGGCATCGGGTGTTCCAGGATCGCAGGTTTTTCTTGACCACCAGAAACGTCGTTGGCAATGGCAGATGTGTTTTCCACATTGTGCTGTTCAGCCTCTTCAAACCGTTCGACAAAGTCGAATAACCGATTGATTACACCAAAGTGCACGGAACCCGAAGGCTCTTCTTGCTCGTCTGGTTCATCATTTTCAGCTAACTTTATCGCTTCATCACCAACTTCACCTTCTGGTTGTTCGTCAAGGCCGCCATCATCTTCGGGTTGAGGCTGTCTGAGGATCGGAGCTTCTTCTGATTCAGCGTTTTCTTCGCCTGCAGTCGATGAGGGTAAAGACACCGTATCGTCTGGCGGACAGTCGTTTAGCTCTTGCCAATTTTCTTTTTCTTCCAAGGTATTATCCATAAAGCATACCCCCAATTTAATTGGGAGTTAGATCGTTGAAAGCGAAGTGGCGAAAGATTATGTTTTTTCTATCCACTGTTGCTTCATCTGTTTCATTTCTTCGTTCAGTAGGAGATCGTTGGGGGAAGTTTGTGCTGACAAATCGAGGATCCATTCGCCGTTTTCACCTTTCAGTACGGGGCGTCTCTGTTCAACTGGTGGCACATCGAAAGGATGATGTGGTTCGAGTTGGTACCAGTAAGCAGTAGACGACATTTCGTTTCGCAGATGATTCCCATGCCCATGCTCCATCGTTACCCGAATTTCTTTCTCGAACCGGACCGGGTTTTCCAGATGATATACATAGCTGGTTTGGTAGCCCTCAGTATGATGCTCAAAAATTGAAGATCCATTATGGGCAAAAGCGTTAGGTTGCATTCCCCAAGCCTGGTTGAGATAATCTTCAGACCCGGTACCGTGTAGGTCAGGTGGCCATTTGTAGCCATCAACCCAGATCATATCGTCGCCTTCACCCCACCAGGTGCCCTGAAAATTGGTCACTGAAAGGTTGCAGCCGATGTAGTGACCACATCCAGCGGCATCGAGAATTAGGTAATTATTCTCCCAGGCCTCACGTTCCAGATTCGCGATATTGGCTTCCGGGGTATTGACACGGATTTCATGCCCCCACCCACCAAATGGATTTCGGCGGTGAAACCGCGCGTGGAAATAGGCAACATCGTCGTCGAGTGGTTGGTCGTACAACTCATAATCGATGTAAAAATATTGGCGATGGCCCTCTGTTCCTTGATTAACTAACTCAATATGCGCTGACTTATTAAAGGGCATTTGTACATAGCTGTTGAGTGCGCACCCCTGGTTAAACTCGTTATTCCGGGCTGTAGAGGCTGAAAAAAGCAACGAGTCGTAAGAGTTGACAATCTCGTTCCCCAGTCCAAAAAAATCACCGAGGGGACAAACCACGCTCGGATGTGGCTCATCGTCCCAGTAGATTTGCAACAACACTGAACGATAGCCGTTTGGCTGTGTCATCCAAATGTGGTTAATGCAGCCAGGCCCTTCTAGTTTGGCTAGAACACCGGTTTCACCCGCTCCGATATTCCAGGCATCGTTGTTCCTGCCCGTCATATCCCATGAGGAGACCCGCAGCGATTTAGCTTGCTGAATCCGGGTTAATCCTGATAATAATCCAGTTACATACATAGCGGATACCTTCTAAATCGATCTACAAATAGAATCAATTATGGTGATAAACCGTCCGTTAATTTCTCTCTCCGTGTCGTTTGGAGAACACCATCACGCAGTTGAATCCGAGCAGGGCCGTAATATTCAATACACCAGTGATCGAAGCCCCGATTAAACCGCGCTATTTCCTTTTCTACTCCTTCTCTAGCTATTGACAACATTAGCGTTCGTCGTTTTTGTTGTAAGTCGATTCGATCTCGGTGTTGTAGGTATTTGATACCAATAGCAACACCGGTCAAAACCAGGGCGAAGCCAATTTTGCCTACAGTTTTACGATCTATTGAGACAGCCCGAACCGGGATCGGTAAGAGTAGAAGTAGCAGGATGGCAACCAACCTCATTTTCACATTATAGCCAATTAGTTCAGGCTGGCGCAATCAAAGTTAGCTCGGACCGGGTCGCAGCAGATTGACCTTGAGTCTAAGTTCTATTCGTGCTAGTATGCGTTTATGTTCATATCAGTTAACTGCAGAAATAGAACTTTTATATAGAAAGAGGAACTTCGAGATGGCGGATCGGTTACGGAATAAAGTGGCAATTATTACTGGAGCGGCACGTGGAATCGGTGCCAGAAGTGCCGAGTTATTTGCCCAAGAAGGAGCGGCAGTAGCGGTTTGGGATATCAACCAGGAACGTGGAACCACTGTTGTAGATTGTATTCAATCGGCTGGTGGAAAAGCCGTATTCTGCCTCTGCGATGTCACCAAAGACCAGGAGATCCAACAGGCGGTCGACCAGACGGTTTCCAAATTTGGCTATCCGAGTGTACTGTTCAACAATGCCGGAATTGCTGTGGTGGGTGAGATTGAGCAGATTACTCCAGACGACTGGGATCATCAGTATGAGGTCAATGTCAAGAGTATCTACCTGGTCTCTCGAGCAGTGATTCCGGTGATGCGGCAAGCAGGAGGTGGATCTATTATCAATATGGGTAGCGAGTCGGCCTTCGTCGGTTTTCCTATGCATCCGGCCTATACCTCCTCTAAGGCTGCGGTGGTCCATTTGACACGCAGTATGGCCGTTCGCTACGCGCCAGAAAAGATTCGGGTTAACAGTCTCTGTCCTGGTACTATCAATACCGAACTTCTTACCGAGTTTTTAGCCCAACAAGACGATCCAGAAGCGGTCAAAGAAGAGATTAGGGATATGCATCCGCTCGGTATCGGTGAACCGGAGGACATCGCTTGGGCTGCCGTCTACCTGGCGTCAGACGAGTCCAAATATATGACAGGTGCACCGATGCTAGTCGAAGGAGGGATCCTGACCCTCTAGCTATCCAGGCTAAAGTTACGGATCTGATAGGAGAGAAAAAATGTGTCAAACATTTCGGGTTGGATTGACTCGAGACTTCCTGAACCCAGATGGATCAATTGGGTTTGGCGATATTGGTTTAGATGTACTCGAGAGCGCAGAGGGCATCAACTGGGAGTTTCTACCTCATCGCGAATCTATCTTGAGCCCGGATAACATCGCTGGCTACGATGGCCTGCTGGTGTTAGGAACACGTGTGGCAGCACAAACGCTGGTGGATGTTGAACAGTTGATGGTTGTGGCCCGATTTGGTGTCGGATACGATAACGTCGACGTACCTGCTTGCACCGAGCAGGGCGTGATTCTAACCATTACACCTGATGGGGTGCGACGGCCAGTAGCCGTTTCTGTTATTACCTACGTGCTGGCACTCAGCCACAAACTTCTGATCAAGGATCGACTTGTCCGTGACGGTCGTTGGCTGGACAAACTCGACTACATGGGCTCAGGAGTAACGGGAAAAACCCTCGGTGTTATTGGCCTGGGCAATATTGGTCGAGAGATCCTGACTCTGGCCCAACCGTTTGATATGCGTTTGCTGGCTTCTGATCCCTTCGGCTCAGCGGAGCAGGCCAGTGCGGTCGGTGCCGAATTGGTCGATCTGGAAACACTGCTACACCAGTCTGACTTTGTCAGTATTAGCTGCGCTTTAACCGAAGAAACACACCACCTGATCAATGCTGATCGTTTGGCCTTGATGAAAGAAAGCGCCTACCTGATTAACACCGCCCGTGGGCCGATCGTCGACGAGCAGGCCTTAATCCAGGTGTTGCAACAAGGAAAGATACGAGGCGCGGGCCTGGATGTCTTTGAACAGGAACCGGTAGACCCGACCAATCCGCTGCTGTCTATGGAGAATGTGATCGTCACGCCGCACGCCATCTGTTGGACCGACGAGTGTTTTCTGGGCAACGGTCGAAGTGCCTGCCAGAGCCTCGTCGATGTAGCCCGCGGTC
This sequence comes from Candidatus Poribacteria bacterium, assembly GCA_002699335.1. The sequence goes on along the minus strand of PACG01000074.1, from coordinate 43,506 downwards.
GGATACCGGAAAACGTCGTTAACCGCCAGGCGGTCGATCATCCCCGATTTCAGCGTAGACGGCGTCAGTTGGCCGATTGAGCTAGACTGACCCCTCAGACCAGACCCACAATATTATCAAATAACGGAGAGCAAAAATATGAGACATAACCCGGTTAAAGAAGCCTTATTACAGGGAGGTGTTTCCATTGGTACTATGGTCTTTGAGTTTAATACTTCTGGCATTGCCCACCTGGCAGCAGGTGCAGGTGCGGAGTTCATTATTTACGATATGGAGCATACTGGCTGGAGTATCGAAACCATCCGCTCTTTAATGGCGACATCACGGGCGGTAGAGATCGTTCCGATGGTACGTGTGCCGGCCACCGAATACCAGTTCTTCGCTCGCACTCTGGATGTAGGTGCTATGGGCTTAATGGTGCCAATGGTCAGTACTCCGGATCAGGCACAGGTGATCGTCGATTCGGCCAAATACCCGCCGATGGGAAAACGGGGCGCCGCTTTTGGCGTAGCACATGATGACTACAGCGAAGGTGACATTCTGGCTAAAATGTCCACTGCTAATGACAACGTTTTGTTGATTACACAGATCGAAACAGTTGAAGGGGTTGAGAACGCGGACGCAATTGCCGCCATGGACGGAATCGACGTTTTGTGGATTGGCCACTTCGATCTGACTAATTCGATGGGCATTCCGGGGCAGTTTGACCATCCACAGTATCTGGAGGCAATAGCGCACGTGGCCGCCGTTTGCCAGCGATACGGCAAAGCAGCCGGATTCATGGCCATGCAGATTGATGAAGGTCGGACCATGTTGGAAAAAGGGTTTCGCAGCTTGGCTTACGGTGGTGATCTCTGGTTGTACAAACGGGCTCTGGGTCAGGGAATTACAGGTCTGCGACAAACTGGTCAGACAGAGGCCAATTAAAGATGATTCGAGATTGCGGATCCTGGACGTCTCCGATTACGCCCGAACTGATCGTGACCGACAGCGTGCGTCTGGGTGATCTCTGCCTGGATCAAGACAACGCCTACTGGATCGAAGGTCGACCGAACGAAGGCGGACGTAACGTCCTGGTCTGCTTAAAGCAAGTGTCGACAATAACCAATCAACCCATCGACCTGACACCAACCCCATTTAATGTCCGGTCACGTGTCCACGAATACGGTGGGGGGGCATTCACCGTTGCTGACGGGCAAATCGTTTTTTCCAACGATACCGACGGTTGCCTTTACCGTCAGTCTGTAAAAGACCTGCCAGATGGGGCGACGGAACCAGTCCAGCTAACTCAACCGGATCAATGCCGGTATGCAGATTTGGCCATTGATACTGAACATAACCGCCTTATCTGTGTGGCGGAAGATCACTCCCCAGTCGAAAACGGAACATCACTAGAGCCGGTTAATAAAATCGTCTCCATCGACCTGGAAACCGGTCAGGCCGCCGATCTGGTTGACGGTTGCCTCTTCCCTGGAAGTGGCGACTTCTACGCTAACCCTCGCCTCAGCCCGGATGGACGTCAACTGGCCTGGATCAGCTGGAACCACCCCGATATGCCCTGGGATAACACCGAGCTTTGGCTGTCAGAACTAGATCAAAACGGACAGCTGACAACCACCGAACAGGTGGCTGGAGACAGTGCACCGACATCGATCTTTCAGCCCGAATGGTCACCGGACGGGAATCTTTACTACGTCTCCGATCAGAACGGCTGGTGGAATCTCTATCGGTTAAACCTATCGGAAAAAAGGTTAAGTCCAGAACCGATCGTAGAGATAGAAGCAGAGATAGGACTACCGCAGTGGGTCTTTGGCATGTCGACCTACGGGTTCCTGTCAACCCACCAGATCAGCTGTGCCTATACCCAAAACGGCATCTGGCATCTGGCAACCATAAACCTGAACCAACCAAAACTGGAGTCCCACCCCTTACCTTTTACCGATTTTGGGGGAACACTAAAGGTCAACGGCCACGGCACCCTGTTGACAGCAAGTTCTCCTGACACTTTTTCTGCGGTTGTTTTTATTAGTGCTGATCAGTTGGAGTGTCGCAGGGCAGCGGGTACAGCTATATCGGTGAATACGCTTCGATCTCCCAATCAGGTTCGGGTCTCCGATCGCTACCTCTCAACACCGGAAACCATCGAATTTCCAACCGAAGATGGACTGACGGCTCACGCCTTTTTCTACCCGCCCCACAACGCCGATTTTTCGGCCTCAGAAGATGTAAAACCTCCACTGATCGTGATCAGCCACGGCGGGCCAACTGGCGCCACTGGCAACGGACTCAGTTTGCATACCCAGTTCTGGACCAGTCGCGGTTTCGCCGTGCTCGATGTCAACTATGGTGGAAGCACTGGCTATGGCAGAGACTACCGCCATCGATTACGGGGGAAATGGGGTGTCGTCGATATTGACGATTGCATCAACGGTGCTAAACATCTGATCCAGGGCGGTCGGGTTGATCCGGATCAGATTGTGATTCGGGGCAGTAGTGCTGGTGGATATACCACTTTGTCAGCGCTCGCCTTTCGTGATTTTTTTAAGGTTGGTGCCAGTTACTATGGAATTGGCGACCTGGAAGCCTTGGCCAAAGACACCCACAAATTTGAGTCTCGCTACCTGGACTATTTGATCGGACCTTACCCTGAAAACCGACAGACCTATCTGGATCGGTCACCCATTCACTTTGTAGATCAACTCAACTGTCCAGTAATTTTCTTTCAAGGGTTGGAAGATAAAGTGGTACCACCCAATCAGGCCCAAGCTATGGTCGAAGCCCTGGACAAAAAGGGCCTGACGGTGGCTCATGTTACCTTTCTCCAAGAAGGGCATGGATTCCGGAAGGCAGAAAATATCAAGCAGGCTCTGAAAGCGGAACTCTACTTTTATGCCCAGGTGATGGGATTTGACCTGCCAGACCAAAGTGTAATTCTAGAGATCCGAAACGCAGATTCTAATTTGCCCTAATGTTTGCGGTCAAATGCCGCCATGATCTGCAAGCATCAGCAGACGAAAATAGGAATTTAAGTGAATGAAACGGCTGGTTGGATTAGCATTGTTGATTACCTTAATCGCTATACCTGTGAGGGACGAGAAATATGCCCTACGAGTGGGCAATTAATGGCTATCAGGGGAAGATTTCCTGCTATGCTGTTGTGTGGTTGATGTCGAGGTATTCCGTCGGGCATTATTGAGGTGGTAGGTTTTGCTGCAGATAAGGTCGATTTAATGACCAGTCGAATGTCAGGAAGCAAAGAACCCGTCGATATCAACGTGATAAAGTAGTTGGGTGTTTTGTCTCAGAACCTGTTTGGTAGAAGAAAGTGAAAGTGTGACCGCCGTCGATACGGTCGAAGGGAAAGGCAGCGATATCCTTTGTACGCCTCGCGCATTGAGGCTGTAAGGCTGGCCGCCTCTTCGCGGAAGAGAATGAGTATAAGCGTTGGTGATGGAACTTCGGCCAGCGTGCTCATCTTGGGGCATCAGTTCTAGTCCTCTTCGACGGCGATGTCGGAGAGACCGAAGTGCATACCTCCGCGTCCGGGCGGGCAATGACAAGCCTATGGGCGCAGGTCCCGCCGGGTATGAGACAAAAGATATGGGTAACAAAGAGTTGCGTATCGTCATTAAAGATAATTCAATTATTATTGCAGGGAAACGTCCGTGGGGGTCGCTTTACGGTGTATATATCTTTTTCGAGGAATTTATCGTCATCTACTATCTGACTCCAAACCACACCTGTATCTCGCCTGTGGAAAAAGGCAGTATTGCCGACCCTGTCGATATCTCGTATAGCCCCGTCATCTCTTTGCTTCGCTATAGTGGCTACGCGCATAATTCTATACATCTGGACTTTTGGCTTCCAGATGTGCACCAATGACACCTTCGGCAATAATGTGCCTCAAGAACTTGGTGAGAGTAGCCGGCGCGGAATACTAAATCATCCTGTCCACTTCATGCTACCGTTTGATAAATACGGAAAAACCATAAGAAATCCTTACTGTAGGAGGAAGAAAAATCTCGATTTTCTACAACCCTGATGAATCCAAAGTAAAGAATAAAGTGGCGCGACTCAAATTACAGAAAGCGTAAAAAGATTTGGGCCCAGGCCTATAATCCTCGATAACGAGACTGAAAACCGACGAAAGCATCCAAAAAAGTGGGCAAGCTAGCTCTTACTTCTATTAGATCATTAGATCGTTATGACTCCTCATACAAAGACCAAAAGATCACCGGCCGTTTTAGGAGTTCTTCAAGGAAATGAAGTCGGAATCAGAAGACGAATCAAAGCCAGAGGATTCCCAGTGATTTCTGGCTGAAGTGATTGTGAGCAAAAATAATTGTGGTGATAGTTAAAAAATTAAAAATGAGCGACTCAATTAGTTGGATCTTGTTAATTTTTATATTGGGTTTCATAGGATGTGGGACTCATGAACAGAAGGAGATTAAAAGGCTCGTCAAAGAGTTACAACATGAAAGTACTGAGATTAGTTCTGAAACAGAAGAAACATTAGTGAAAATAGGCAAAGATACCGTTCCTACCCTGATCCAAGCACTGCAAGATAAGAGCGCTAGTTCTCGGGTAGAAGAAACATTGGTAAAAATAGGCAAAGCCGCCGTACCTGCTCTGATACCTGCATTACAAGATCGGAATCAGTTGGTCCGCCGTAGGACAGCACGGGCATTATCAAGAATAGGTGAAGATGCCGTGCCCGCTCTAGTTCAACTATTACAGGACCAAGATAGGAATATTCGTCGTGATGCCACATGGGCATTGGGGAGAATAGGAGAGAGGTCAGAGGATGTAGTTCCTGCTCTGATCCAGGCATTACAGGACGAGGATGCAATTGTCCGTCGTGCTGTTACATTTGCATTAGCAGAAACAGGAGCAGAGGATACCGTACCTGTTCTGATCCAAGCATTGCGGGATGAAAATCAATATGTTCGTTGGAATTCGGCATATGCATTAGGTGCTATAGGGAAAAAAGCAGTGGGTGCAGTGCCTGCTCTAATTCAACTATTGCAGGATCCGGATCCAATTCTTCGTTTTAGTGTCGCAGGAGCATTATCGAGAATAGGTGAAGATGCGATGCCTGCTCTAATTCAACTATTGCAAGGTCCGGATCCAATTCTTCGTGCTTATGCGGCAGGAGCATTGGGTGAGATAGGGACACCTGATGCTATCGAAGCAACAGTTGAAATCCTACCTGAATTGATTCAATCATTACAAAACCCGGAGATTCGTGGTGCTGTGGCCGGGGTATTAGGACAAATCGGCAAAGATACCATTCCTAATTTGATCAAAGTATTGCAAAATCCAGACCCGGAGGTTCGTCTTAGTACGACAAGAATACTAGGACGGATCGGAAAAGAAGCAACAGATGCAGTACCTGCTCTGATCCAACTGTTACAGGATCCAGAATGGGAAGTTCGCGATGCTGCGGCAGAGGCATTAGGGCAAATCGGTAAAGATGCGGTACCTGATCTGATCCAGGCATTGCAAAATCCAGACCCCGAGGTCCGCGGTCGTGCGACAAAGGTCTTAGGACAAATAGGACCAAGTGCGGTGGATGCTATTCCTGCTCTGATCCAAGGGTTACAAGATTCAGGCTCGGATGTTCGTTGGAGAACGGCAAGGGCATTAGGCAGAATGGGTAAAGATGCGGTGCCGGCTCTAATCCAAGCATTACAGAATCCGGATCCCGAGGTTCGTCTTAGTACGGCAAGAGTACTGGGACAGATCGGAGAGGGAGCTGTGGATGCAGTACCTGCTCTAATCCAACTATTACAGGATGAGGATGAAACTGTGCGTGGTGGTGTCAACACCTGGACAGTTAGTGGTATTGTGGGAGAAGCACTAGAAAAAATAGGCACCTCCGAAGCACTTAAAGTAGTCGCAGAACTGGAGAAAGAGGAACGGTTGAGGTAAAGCATACAAAACGAAGGTACAACAGGTACTGAAATAGATACTGCTGCTGCGGTTGTTGTTTGTCCTTATTATCCGATGACAATACAAAGAGATGTTCGTGAGGACGATTTGCTGGTTGTGAGGAAATCTTAAAGAAATGAAGTCAATTAATTGGATGTTGTTTTGCCTGCTGGGCTTAATGGCATATGCGGATAAAACACGACAGTAGGAGATTGAGAAACTGGCCAGACAGTTAAAGGATCCAAATCCAGAGATTCGTGCCTCTGCAGTAGGAGCATTAGGATTGATAGGGACAGGAACAGTGAGTGTCGTCCTTTTCTAATTCAATCGTTGCAGGATCAAGGCGAAAATCAATATGTTCGTTGGAATGCAGCAATAGCATTAGGTTGGATCGGAGAAGATGCCGTAGCTGCCATGCCTGTTCTGATCCAAGTACTACAGGATGGAGGGCAAGATATTCCTGATCCAGCAGAAATGTTAGGTCCTATCGAATCAGTAGATCCCGTTAAGCCAGTAGTAGAAATGCTGCTTAAATTGATACCCGCATTAAAGAACGATTGGGAGTATGTTCGTCCCTCTGCCGCATCAACACGAGGTTGAATGGGTGAAGAAGCAAGAAGTGCGGTGTCGGTTCTAATCCAAGCACTACAGGATCAGAGTCAGTATGTTCGTAGTAGAGTCGCATTAGCATTGGGCAAAATAGGCTCAGTGGATGCGGTACTTGCTCTAACTCAATCCTTGAAAGATCCAAATCAGGAAATCCGTGCTTCTGCAGCAAAGTCATTGGGAAAGATGAGAAAAATGGAGATAGTTCCGGCACTGACTCAAGTATTGCAAGACGAGTTATGGTTTGTTCGTGGTGCGGCAGCAGAGGCATTAAATAGGAGCAGAAGATGCAGTACCTGCCCTAATTCAAGCATTACAGGATAAGCAGGAGTATGTTCGTCTTAGTACCTCTACTGCCTTATTGAGGATAGAAACACCTGGTACTATCAAGGCTATAATAGAAATCTGCCCCGGATTGATCCGAGTGTTGCAGGATCAGAAATGGAATATCCGCGCTGCGGCGGCAGACACCTTAGGACAGATAGGAGAAGTAGCAGAAGATGCAGTGCCGGCTGTAATTCGAGTACTGCAGGATAATAATCAAGATGTTCGTCATGCTGCATTAAAGGCCTCGGAGAAAGTAGGAACGCCTGAGGCCATCAGAGCAATTAAGGACTTCCAGCAACAGAATTCCGACTATTTCGATTAGAGCAACTCCAAAATTTCCATTGGTTTATTCACTAACCGATTTGAGTTTGGACCATCAGTGTAGAAGAACAACAAAATAAGAACACTACCGCCAGGTCTATGGCAACGGACAACTGGGAGGTGTACGGAATCGAGATCGAGGCGGAAAAGCAGTCCTTAACCAAACCGAGCTACACCACCGAGCGGAGTAACGGAGGATCTACCATTGGCGGAGCCAATTCAGGCAACGGTTGGTAATCGTCTCACGCTTGGTTGAGATAGCGAAATATCAACCTCATCTCTTGGCCTACTGTCAACTGAATGGAAGCCTTAAAAGGCTAATGTTGCTACTTGGTTCAGACTCTCAATTTATTTGTGTTCCGGCTCCGATTGGCTGGCAAGATACGCTGATAGATTGAGATCGATTTAAGGTATAATATAACGTTACTTGATCTTCAACTCTTTTTCGGCCGAGACCTATAGAGATTGAGAGTATTAAGGAGTGCTATTAAATATGAACTGGCAACACCATCCCTGGACCGGAGTTTTCCCTGCTACCTTGTGCCCTTTCCATGAGGATGAGTCCATCGACTCAGAAGGATTAGCAACCTACATGCGAGAATTGGCGGCTGTCGACGGAATCAAAGGCGTCGTCTGTAACGGTCATACCGGTGAAATCATGTCGCTCCGGGATAGCGAACGTGCAGAAGTAACGCGGATTACCGCTGAAGCCGTCGGTGACAAGGTGAAAGTGATCTCAGGCGTCAGCGGTGAAGGAAGCGCGTCTGCCATCGACCAGGCGATAGCTGCCAAGGAAGTTGGTGCCGACGGAATCTTGTTGATGCCACCACATCACTGGCTACGGTTTGGACGAACCTTTGAGACAGCTGTTGGCTTTTTCCAGGATGTAGCCGAAGTCGCCGATATTCCGATCATCGTGCATCAATATCCCGCCTGGACTAAAGCTGGCTATAGCTTAGATGAGATGCTGGAGATGATCAAAATTCCACAAGTGGTTTGCATTAAAATGGGGACGCGAGACATGGCTCGCTGGCGATGGGATTACGAACAGTTGAAAGAAACAGCTCCAGATGTACCCATCTTAACCTGTCACGACGAATATCTGTTAGCCAGCCTTTTGGAAGGATGTGATGGCGCTTTAATCGGATTCGCTGGATTTGTACCTGAACTAATGGTAGAAGTGGTCCATGCGGCTTTGAACGCTGATCTGGTTGGAGCCAGAAAGGCGAGGCAGTTAGTAGATCCGCTGGCTCGAATCGTCTATAATTTTGGTGAACCAAGTAGTGACGCTCACCAACGGATGAAGTGTGCCCGCTGGCTAATGGGGCGTTTCCCTGCTATGACTATGCGTCGTCCGCTGCGGCAGTTGCCAGCGTCGGAAGTTGCTAAGATTCGCCAGAACTTAGAGGCGATAGGTTATCAATGTGCAAATGAATGATGGACTGATCTAATATTTCTAAGAAGAGGTATTCATCTGAAACCACTCAAAACTTGCTCTTAGTTTGATTGAGACATAACTTGATGTCTACATAGCGGATGGACACTAAGCATCCTCTCTATTGACCAAGACTTTATGAACTAGGATTAGGAGAACATGGCAAAAGGAGAAATTTATCCCTCAGAATCCTTGACCTTTCGGGACAGTCAAACAGGTGTCGAAATTCGTCAAGTTACCATCGATTTTTCGACGCATCACCACCCATTCTTTATCGTTCCTGCCTATGATGACCAGATGAAACGGCTGATTTTTGTTTCGCATCGAACGGGTAGCCCACAGATCTTCGCTGAAATTCGTGAGACGGGCGAGTTAATGCAGTTGACAGATCGAGCCGATCTAAGTCCCTGGTCGATCTATCCTTCTCACGACGGAAGTGCTGTTTTTTTTACGGCTGTTACTAGTGGTTGGCGATTAAATTTGGATTCGTTGGAAGAGGTTGAATTAGTCAATTTTTCGGCTACACGAATGCGAGAGAGAGGCATGGTAGGTGCAGCCATGGGAACAACAGCTCTGAGTTCGGACGATCAGCGGTGGGCCGTTCGCTATAATATCGCCGATGAGGTGGCTCTCTCAATCGTCGACACTTCGACGGGGCAACAAGAGACGATCTTACGTCGTGATAGTATTGGCCATATGCAGTTTTGTCCAGACGATCCCGATTTGCTCTACTACGCAGGACCGCTGACAGATCGGGTTTGGGTTATTAATTGGGACGGATCCAACAACCGTCGCCTATATGTCAGAAACGTCGAAAGAAATGAGTGGATCACCCACGAATCTTGGATTCCGACCACAAGAGAACTTGCCTTTGTTGATTGGCCGCATGGTATTCGATGTGTGCATGTCGATACAGGAGTGGAGCGAAGGATCGCTTCGTTCAATGCCTGGCACGCCACCTGTAGCACCGATGGCTCGATGATGGTGGCAGACACCAATTTCCCGGACGTCGGGATTCAAATCTTCGACCCTAGAGATGGTATAGGCGAACCTACACCACTCTGTTATGCAGGTGCGACCTCCGTGGGGGCGCATTGGGATGGGCCCTTTCCTTATGCCGATGGATCGATAAATGTTTATGCCCCACAGCATACACATCCACATCCCTCTTTTAGTCCTGATAATTCTGTAGTGGTCTTCACTTCGGACCGTTCTGGCTGGTCGCAGGTCTACGAGGCTAAGTTGCCTTGAGAGGATCCAATGCACAAAATCGGCATTAACAGTCTTGCTGATTATATTGTGCTCAGTTATGCTTCCCAGCTTAACAGAAACAATATAATCAGAGCCTTATCGGGTTTTGCTGGCCCATTTCCAGCAATCACTTCCAAACAACACCAACGAGTTCAGCTAGAGATAGTCGACATTTTGGCAAGCCGGTCCAGCAAAATCCAGTTCAACTTCTTGAATACATTCTGCAAGAGATCGGTCAACCTGCAATTCCGTTGTTGTAGCAATAGTCGCTGTTGATGAAAGCCGGTCGTCAAGCGTTCGTCGGACGACGATGGAAGCACTAGAGCATATTGACGTTGTCAACGCCTTCGTAGCTAAATGCTGTAAAACCTTAGCAGATAAAAGCCAAAAAGTTCGTCAGGATGTCTCAGAGGCCTTTCGTCATTTAGGGGAGAGATAGTCAATTAGCCTAAGCTAACCTGCACAAATCACAACGTAGTCAGCAATGCTGGCAAAGTAGAATCGGCTGGATCCCTGTGTGCACGGGAATGATAAGCGAAGGATTAACTTCCTGGTATTATCTCCACCTCCAACTGAATTGGACCCAATAAATTTGGGGTGGGCATCCGATCGCCATTGCTAACAACAGAAGTGAAAACAATGCAAAAATTTGGAGTATGAGATGAACGATACAGGATTTAGCCTGAACGATCACACGAATCAGCATACCGATATCCTGCTGGACAGGAAGATCGCTGGGCGCTATATGTACGCTTACGATAATTCAACCGACGATCGACTACACGAGACATACAAACCTTACCTTCACGTTTTTAATGTCGATGGAACCACACCGATTACCAAGGGCCCCGGCGGTCTCTTCACCCATCACCGGGGCATATTTATCGGTTGGAACAAAATACAGTTTAACGGTCAGACGTACGATCGGTGGCACATGACGGGTGGAGAGATTATCCATCGTCGATTTATCCAGCAAACGGCGGACGAGGAGAGAGCAACGCTGATCTCACAAACAGATTGGAATGACGAAAAGGGTCGAGTCATGATCGAGGAAACTCGAACCATGACCTTCCAGCGGCCAACAGAGTCGCCATTCCGCTTGCAGATCGACTTTACAGCCGAATTGAAATCGGTTGCTGGCGATGTGCTACTGGATGGTGATCCAGAACACGCCGGCGTTCAGTATCGGCCAGCGGATGAGGTAGTCAAAGAGGAAACAATCTACATTTTCCCGAAAGCAGGGGCTGATCCAAAAGTAGATCTCGATTACCCTTGGGTCGGCGAAACCTATACGCTTAGTGGGAATCAACATAGTGTGGCACAACTTAACCATCCTGATAATCCCAAGGAGACTCGGTTTTCCGCCTATCGTGATTATGGTCGATTCGGTGCTTTCTTTGTTCATCCTATAGGGAACGGAGAAGCGTTGCAAATTTGCTACCGTTTCCTGATTGCGGATGGTGAGCTACCCACAACAGAACAGGTAAACGCCAGTTGGGATCGTTTCGTGGGCATTTCACAACCGAGAAATAGTACATAGATGCTGTTTCTCTTATTTTCTTGTTCCACCAAGTAACTGTGCATTGATGAGAAGAATTAATTCATCCTTCGGTGTTCATTATTAAAAAGATGCAACATCATTACGACCAACACAACTTTATATCCCAAAATAGATCGTCGCGACTATCGTTCGATCTAGCGGTTCGGCTCAGTCTAATCGGGATTATCTTCTTCTTTTCGGGGGCTAGTGGACTCATCTACCAGGTCGTTTGGGCCAGGAAACTGCAGCTTATTTTCGGTAGCACGGTGTTTGCTACCAGTGCTGTTCTGACGACTTTCATGGCGGGTTTGGCACTAGGTAGCTATCTGTTTGGTCGAATTGTGGATCGATTGGGTCGTCCACTTCGACTGTACGCCGCTTTGGAGTGTGGTATTGCTATCTTTGCTCTCCTGTCCCCTTTCCTTCTCGATCTCTTAAAAGCGGTCTATATTCTGATCTATCGAACCCTGTCGGCTGAGTTTTACTCGCTGACCCTGATTCGATTTATCCTCTCCTTTCTGGTGTTGTTAATTCCAACCACGCTAATGGGTGGGACATTACCTGTTGTTAGTAAATTCGTCGTCGATCAGATCGAAAAGCGGGGAAGACGGGTCGGTTTATTCTACGCCTTAAACACTTTTGGTGCTATGGTCGGCACGATCGCGACCGGATTTTTCTTGATTCGCCATTTAGGTGTGATGCAGACCATCATTCTCGGTGCTGTAACTAACTTCGTTCTAGCAGGTCTATTATTTTGGTTAGATCTGGGTTGGGAGTTTAGCAGTGAAGCAGTGATGACGGCTATTTCAGATCTACAAAAAAGCGTTGCAAATCCTCCGGTCACGCCAACCCACGATTCCTCAGATCAAGACCACTTCGCTACCAGGTTGAGGACGGATCGAGCCGGGGGCGGGTTCTTCGATTGGATCAAAAGTAAAGATGTCATTCCAAGCTCAAAAGGCTTTGAAAATCGTAAAATTTTGCCCTTTTTACCCCCCATCGGCCTGTTGGCTTTTGCGATTTCCGGGTTTTGTGCCCTGGGCTATGAGGTGTTGTGGACACGGATGCTGGTCTTCTTTTTAGGCAGTACAACTTATGCTTTTTCAACCATGCTGGCCGCCTTTCTATTCGGTATTGCGTTCGGTAGTTTGATCTTTGCCTGGTTGGCCGATCGCAATCCCCCGGTCGAAGTCGAGGCTACTTCGTTAACAGAGAATAGTCATGGCGTAGAAGTATTGTCCTCATTCACCGACCAGCATTCTAAGCTAGTCTTTCTTGGCTTAATCCAGGTTGGAATTGGGTTGTCTAGTATCGCCCTCGTCCCAGCTTTCAGTCAATTATTTGAAATCACCAAGACCTTTCAAGCCTTGTCCGGTACTAGGCTCTGGACATTCGTCTCCTGTTTGATCGTGATGCTGATTCCAACCACCTTAATGGGGGGCTGCTTCCCCGTAGTGACCCGCATTTACGCTACCACGAAGGATTCGCTAGGCCAGGATATCGGGCGAATCTATATGGTCAATACGGTTGGGTCGATTCTCGGAGCCCTATTAGCGGGCTTTGTCCTAATTCCTCTGATTGGGATTCGGCGTAGCATTGGTCTATTGGCCATGCTTAACGTCGGTATTGGTTGTCTCTTAGTCTTGGCAATACCAAATCAGCGAGTTACGATAGGACATACTGTGCGAAGAGGCGCGGCCATTTTAGGTTCAGTTGTGTCGATGGTGATCGCAATTTTGACCGTCGGTTGGTCTGATACGCCACTATTTTTGAAAAGTGCTATTTTCAAAGTCCAACGTCCAGGGGATGATTTGGTAGACTATCGAGAAGAGATTGATGCCAGTGTCACCACGCTAAAAGATGACGAAGGGGTCTACCGGCTTTATGTAGATACTAACCAGGCCGCGGATGCATCCCGCTGGGACTCGCCCTCGCATAGAGTCATCGCCCATCTACCGCTACTATTGCATCCTAACCCCAAGCGAGCTTTAGTGGTTGGATTTGGAATGGGCGTAACATCGTACTCGATGACCCAACATGGTGTGGCGGTCGATGCGGTTGAAATTTCCAAAGGCGTGATCGACGCCGCCCGCCAGTACTTTACCCATGTCAATCATAATGTGGTACAGAGCCCACTGTTCGATTTAACGCTTAACGATGGGCGTAACTATATTCTGATGACGCCTAAAAAGTACGACATGATTTCGACCGGTATTATTCACCCACTGGTCAGTGCGGGAAGTTCTAATATCTATAGCGAAGATTTTTATCGCTTGTGCAAGCGGATCTTAACTCCGAACGGGATCATGTGTCAGTGGGTTCCCTTGCATCGTGTGCCAGAACTGCACTACAAAATGATCATTCGTACCTTTCTGAACGTTTTTCCACATACGACAGTTTGGTACAAGTACACGCCCGATTTCGTGATCCTGATCGGTACGCCAGAAAAACTGCGAATTAACTTCCGTGATTTTATGGCGCGAACCCAGATCCCTAGCATCCAGGCTGGACTTCGTCACGATGATCTCGATGGCTGGTCGTTGCTCGACTCTTTTATAATGGGGGAAGAGGCCGCCCGGTCTTATGTGGGTGAAGGGTTAGTTCATACTGACAACCATCCCTATCTGGAGTTTTTTGGCGGTCGAGAGATCGTAAACACCACCTATAAAAATGTTTCTACCATGATGCCCTATCGGGAGCAAGTCTCATCATCATTAGTCAATTATGGTCATACTCTGGAAGAGAAAAAGCAGGTTCGGCAGACCGTGGGAGTTTACTTCTCTGCTACTCAGGACCTGATTCGAGGTCATATCGCCTATGCTGAAGGTGAGTTAACCAAAGCGGCAGAGCTAATGAATCAAGCAGTGATGCAGAATCCGCGTGACATGACACTTCGCTACAATCTAGGGGTCGCAATTGGATTAGTAAGAGAAAATGCACAAGCTGAGTTCGCCCAGTTGGAAGCCGAGGCCCGGTTGGCCGTTCAACAAGATAATAAAGATCCACAGAACTATTTTCAGTTAGCAGTCAGTTTGGAAGCACAGGGAAGACTGACGGAGTCGGCAAAAATAATAGAACAGGCTTTGAAACTTGCCCCCAACCGGGTTGATTTCTATATTTTCTTAGGACCGCTCTATGAACGGTTAGAAAAGTACGATCAAGCTCTACGGACTTACAAGCGGTTGGAAGCGGTCGAAGTTGATCTCCCTGCCGAGATTTTTGCCGTTATGGCTTCACTTTGCCGTTCGCATGGAAAGGTCGACCAAGCCGTGGCCTATGCCCAAAAGTCTAAAGCCGCAGATCCAAATTCTTGGCATGCTAATTACGTGCTTGCGGAACTATACTTCGATCAGGCAGAATATAAAAAGGCCCAACGGGCCATCGATCAGGCTATTATCGCAATGCCAGACAATTTAGATCTCAGGGATCTGAGGGCAGAGATTCAGAAAAAGTTACAGTAACAGAGAAATAATATTGATGATGAATTCATCATTCAGTACTGGGTGGATATTAAAGTATGAAACGGACATATTATTGTGGGAACCTTCGTCGGCAACAAGTCGGTGAGGAAGTTACACTGGTGGGATGGGTGTCTCGGCGACGAGACCACGGAGGAGTGATCTTTGTCGATCTTAGAGATCGGACAGGAATTGTGCAGGTGGTCTTTGATCCTATTATTGACGTTGCGGCCCATCAATCGGCAGATCGTCTGAGAAACGAGTTTGTCATTGGCGTAAAAGGCACAGTTCGGGAGCGTGGAGAAGGAGCCGAAAATCCGAATCTATCTACCGGTGAGATCGAGATTGCCACTGACTATTTGGAGATTTTGAATGTCGCTGAAACGCCGGCTTTCCCTATTGAAGATGAGGTCGACGTGGCAGAAGAAGTTCGGCTGAAATACCGTTATCTGGATCTACGTCGCCCCAAAATGCAGAAAACCTTGAAGATGCGACACAAAGCCATGTTAGCCTGTCGCAACTACATGGACGAACAAGGATTTCTCGAGATCGAGACACCGATTTTGATGAATAGTACACCGGAAGGCGCACGCGACGTCTTAGTGCCGAGTCGGTTGAATCCGGGCGATTTCTACGCTTTGCCCCAATCACCGCAACAATTTAAGCAGATCCTGATGATGAGCGGCGTGGATCGGTACTTTCAAATCCCGAAATGCTTCCGTGACGAGGATACTCGGGCTGACCGACAGTTGGAGTTTACGCAAATCGATCTGGAGATGTCATTTGCGACCGAAGATGATGTGCTGGCAGTAACCGAGGGATTGATCAAACGAATCTTTGAGGAGGCCGGCGGTATTCCGGTTGAGACACCGTTTAAGCGGATGTCTTACACTGAAGCCATGGAACGGTTTGGTAACGACAAGCCGGATACCCGCTTTGAGATGGAATTGGCAGATGTGTCAGATCTAGTTGCTGATAGCGATTTCAAAGTCTTCACCAGTGTCCTCGAGAACGGCGGACAAATCAAAGGTCTAGCCGCACCAGGAGGGGCCGATTTTCCCCGCCGTGAAATTGATACACTAACCGATTTTGTTGCCACCTACAAGGCTAAAGGGTTAGCCTGGATCAAAGTGACCGCAGACGGTTTTGATTCTAGTATTGTCAAGTTTTTTGGCTTGGGCCAACTTCAGGCCGTTGCGGAACGAATGGGTGCTGAAGCGGGTGATCTCATGCTATTTGTGGCCGATCAACCCAAAATCGTGGCCGATGCTCTCTCCAACTTACGCCTCCATTTGGGGAGGCGGCTGGAATTGATCAATAAGGATCGGTTTGATATGTTGTGGGTGGTCGATTTTCCACTGTTTGAGTGGGACAACGAAGAAAACCGTTATCAACCGGCACACCACCTTTTCACCTCACCCTCATCTGAAACTGCTGGACTGATTGAAACAGATCCTAGCAAAGTTCGGGCCCAGCACTACGATCTGGTCATCAACGGTAATGAGGTGGCAAGCGGTAGTGTTCGGATCCATCAGTGGTCGATCCAACAGAAGGTTCTAGAAGTATTGAAATTGTCACCAGAAGATATCAAAACGCGATTCGGATACTTTATCGAAGCCTTGCAATACGGTACACCGCCACATGCTGGCATTGCGCCCGGATTAGATCGGCTAATCATGCTGATGCTAGGTGAAGACAATATCCGCGAAGTTATCGCCTTTCCTAAAACACAGCGAGGCGCCTGCTTGATGACGGGGGCACCATCGGTAGTATCGGACACCCAATTAGAAGAATTGTCTATTCGGGTAGATGAAATTTAATCAACAACCGAGGAGGGAAAAAAGAATGCGCAACACAAGGTACGAATTGTTAGCAGAAGATCTGGAAAAGCAAGGGATTAACGTTTCTGAAGTCAAGCAATTGTTACAACAACAACACATAGAAACACCGTCCTGGGGCTATGGAAATTCAGGGACCCGTTTCGGTGTTTTCTCTCAAGAGGGAGCAGCGCGCAATGCTGCCGAACGCCTAGAGGATGCGGCAACTGTCCATAAATACACTGGCGTTGCACCAACGGTTGCTTTACATATTCCGTGGGATATTACCGATGATTGGGAGGCTTTAAAACAACAAGCTGCGGATTTGGACATTGGCATCGGGGCAATCAATCCCAATGTGTTTCAAGATCAACAATACAAACTCGGTAGTGTCTGCAACCCAGATGCAGGTATCCGCCGGCAGGCGATTGATCATATGTTAGAGTGTGTTGGGATTATGAATGCCACCGGCTCTACAGATCTAAGTCTCTGGTTTGCGGACGGTACTAATTTTCCCGGCCAAGCTAACTTTCGCCAGAGAAAACAGTGGATGTACACTGCCTTACAAGAGGTTTATCAGGTACTCAGCCCAGATCAACGGATGCTCATCGAGTACAAGTTTTTCGAACCGGCTTTCTATCACACCGACCTGGCTGATTGGGGAACTGCCTACCTGATAGCCAGTAAATTGGGAGAACAGGCACAGGTTCTAATAGATCTGGGACACCATCCGCAAGGTACCAACATCGAGTTTATCGTCTCCTATTTAATTGACGAAGGTAAACTGGGCGGATTTCACTTTAACTGCCGCAAGTATGCCGACGACGATCTAACGGTTGGATCTGTTAATCCACAAGAACTATTTTTGATCTACCATGAACTGGTAATGGCTGAGCTCGATCCCAATACCGAAACTGATATTGCTTATATGATAGACCAGAGCCATAATTTGAAGCCTAAGGTCGAAGCCAGCATTCAGTCGGTTTGTAATCTACAGACAGCTTATGCTAGAGCGCTAATTGTAGATCGAGACCAATTGGCCGAAGCTCAGGCTGAGGGTCAGATCATCGACGCAGAGAGGGTCCTTCAACGGGCAGCTGAAACTGATGTCCGGCCCTTGCTGGAACAGATCCGAGTAGAGATGAATCGCGACCCTGATCCTTTGACGGCTTATCGTAAAAGTGGATACTATAGGCGGATCTGCCAAACCCGTGTAGGTGGTGGTGGTCAGGGTTGGGCCTAGCCATCTTCAACATGTAGTTATTTGTTACCCTGTAAAGTACAATCAAGTTAAAGGAGAAGGAGATGATAACCAGTACCCCGCCAGAAAATGCAGTTCAAGTTTTCAATGGTCAGGATGTAGACAATTGGACCCAACGTAACGGCGATCCAGCCAAGTGGACCGTAGAAAACGGTGTGATGTCGGTCAATCAGGGCGATATTATGACCCAGGAGAAATTTACCGATTTTATTCTGCACCTTGAATTTATGACCCCCTATATGCCAGAGGCAACCGGTCAAGCCCGTGGTAACAGTGGCGTCTTTTTACAGGGGCGGTACGAAATCCAGGTGCTGGACTCCTACGGGATCGAGGTACCAGGCAAAGGCGATTGTGGAGCGGTTTATAACCAGTTTGCCCCCTTGACCAACGCCTGTAAACCTCCACTGGAGTGGCAGACATACGATGTTGTTTTTCGGACTGCACGGGTTGGTGCTGATGGTGAAGTGGTGGAGAAGACCCGGCTGACCGTTCTTCAGAACAGAACTGTAATCCATAATAACATCGAATTGCCCGGTGTTACCGGGGGCACAGCTGACGAGGAGGTAGGGGAATCCGGACCGCTTCTGCTGCAAGACCATGGAAACGATGTTAAGTATCGGAATATCTGGATCTTGCCCTTGGCTTTAAAAGGTTCGGATCAGTACTAGTGGATTGACCAGTTAACAAATAGCAGGCTGGTTATCTTCGAAGAATCAGGAGAGTTAACCCAAATAACCACTGAAGAACGTGCTAATCTGAAAGACTACCCCGGCTGGGCTTATCCTAAATCCATCCTTGCGAAAGTGAGGGCAAGCTCTACGATCAGGACAATCGAGGGGGATCAGAAGTAGATCCATGAACAGCCGTGAAAGAGTAATCTGTTCTATTCAGTTTACGGAACCAGATAGGAATACATTTGAACATGCGATTTTCCCCGGAGCGTTCAAGCAACATGGCCAACAATTAGTAGATTTTCTCAACATGTATCCGGATGACTTTGGGCATCAACACGTTTCGCTGCCAAAGTTTGTCGATTACCCAGAAGACCACCTGGAAGAATACCGTGATGAATGGGGATCTCATTGGGTTCGGTTGTCTGGATATTACGGACGGTGGAGTTAAGAAGCCGGCTCTTCCGTCGTGGGATCAACTCCATAACTATCAATTTCCACCGATCCCAGATTCTAAGTATTTCGAGGATTTAAAAAATTGTCCTGAGGTTAACCATCAGTACGATACAACTGGTAGTGGAGGCACTCTATTTGAGCGGATGCAATACATTCGTGGGTCAGAAAACCTCTACTATGACTGATGATGACCGTGCAGAATTATACGAATTGACGGATCGTCTGGTGGAATGTTATGCAGAGACCATCGAACACTATCTAGCAGCAGACACAGACGGCTATGCAGGACTGGCTGTCAGAAATATCGGTCTGATCTAACCTTCCGCTTTCTATTCACTATGCTACATTCATCCTTCACTTTTCTCACTTCTCTGCTTTTCCCTGTTTAGTTGTTGCAATTTTTGTAGCAATTGTTATATGATGCAGTTAGTAGATGTCCTTGCCTGATTATCAAGCGACTTGGCCAGAGCTAAATCCCAGAGAAACTGAATCATGACATTGCCACCTTACCTGTCAGCCTTTTTATCCCTGGCCACGCTAAGTCTGGCCTTTTTCTGCTGGCGACGCCGGCACCTGGCCGTAGCCCGGCTATTGGCTGTCTTCAGCCTCTGCTTAGCTCTGGCCCTCACTTTTGAAGTTCCTGCTCTCTTGGCCCATAAGGTGTCGGATCCTGCCCGGCCCGGGATAAACTGATCCTCTGGATTGGTGGTGTCCAAATTGCCATGGCTGCTGTTAATTGCTCTAATGCTAAGTTGGCGACCGCTGCCATGGCCAGCCAGTTGGCAGCGTCTACTGACTGTTGGTTTGGCGCTGCTTGACCTTTGCTTGTTTCGACTGGAGTTATTGGAGGAATCATTTAGACTGTATAGAATAGAGCCGGTGGGGTAGACCTACTTTGATCATAATAAATAAGTATCGATACTGTTTCATCATACATCCTCTGGACTTGATTGTGTTCAGCTTGAGGAGATATTTTGCCAGATTTTATCTATCCTCATATCAAGGTCGCTTCGCCATCAAGTTTGGGACATGCTTTCTCGCATCTTTGCTTATGCAACTCAATACCCCTAAAAAACTAGGGGTGATTCAGATCTTCTCTCTACTTGATCTTACACCATTTGTATGGTATATTTTTTCCCAGTCCGGATTGCACTAATAAGCTTCGAGCTGGTTGAAATGGAATACTGTCGCCCCCGCGTTTAATGATTGAGCACCACCGTTAGAAACAGGAGTGGAGCTAATCCGGTAAGCGATACGAAGCAGACAGAAGAGAAGTACACGGAAAGTTAACCCAACCATATACGGGCAATTGTCACCGCCTGAATGTTTTCTACTTCTTCCACAAAAAGATTGTAAAATTTACTTCAGTAGCAAGCAGAACTTAAAGAATCTTCAGGACAAAGAGTGTCAACTAGTAACCGCTTCAACCTCCAATCACCAGAAAATTATCAAATCAAAAGCCAGCAGATGTAGACTGTACATCTGCTGAGTCGATTTCGGACATAGAATTAATAGAGACTGACAGAATTTTGCCAATTGAATTTTAACATTAATATTTGGAGGTTATGATGTCTACTTTAACTCAGATTCGTGGTGTTGGCACAGTGATTGCTGCCAAATTAGAAGCAGCTGGCTACGCTGCGGTGAAAGACTTATCAAGCATTTCGGCTGTCGATTTAAGCCAGAAAACCGGCATTCCAGCGAAAACGGCAGAAAACATCATTTTAGCTGCTGCCGATCTGGTGGAAGATTCAACCGATGATCAACCCCTGTCAGAAGACTCTCAACAATTAGCTGGCCAGGTAGCTGAGGTGATCGCTACCGATTTTGGAGCTCAGGTCAAGGCTTATCGAAAATTAGCCAAAAAAATATTTCCTAAAAAGAAGTACAAAAAATATCGAAAGGTTGAAGACGCGTATTTAAAAGCTATTCAGCGGCTAGACATCACCTAGCGAATGGTTTTGAAGGTTAGAGCAAGCCTCATGTACGTGATTGCAATTGCCAACCAAAAAGGGGGATGCGATAAAAAACTACTAAGGCCATTAGTTTGAGCGCTTTTCTGGCTCAAAAAAAACAACGGTCCCTACTCACCGACGTAGACTCGTATGCGCACGCAACCATGGGAGTCAGCCAAACCGCGATCGAAAATACAGCAACGGTCGTGCCGGCCTTAGTAGACAGAGGCCTGGAAACAGAAGTGGTTTTTGAGGCCATTCGACAAGTTGAAGATGGATTCGATTTTGTTCCCACCGACCAACAGTTAGTTCAGCAACCCCGTCGCTAAGAATGGCTGTCAATCTACCTGGAAGAGATGAATAACTAGGCCGGCATTATGATTACATCGTAATTGATTCTACCCCAGCATGGGGATTCTGACCGAGAATGCGCTTTTCGGTTGCCATGAACTAATGTTACCGATTGAAACCAGTTTTCTTACCCTGCATAGCACCGCCAAGATGTTAGAGTTAGTTAGGTATCCCGATCACCCAATGCACCAGGAGAAGTTCAGGCTACGAGGATTACGCTGAACTAGTGAAGGAAGCAATCCGACAAATGGCCTCCGATTTGGAAAAGAGAGTTTAAGATGAATAACCGACAACGCGGGGTCAGCCAGGATGAATTGAGTTCGATTTACCAGATGCACGATCAGATTCAGGTAATTGCTGAACCAGATCGTGCAGTGGAAGTTGCCGGTCCAAGCCTAGCAGTAAACCTGCTCCCGGGTGAATGTATTCGCGATTCGAGAGGGCCAACACAGACAATGCGTCTATCTCGAACAGGGTGCTTGCGGTTTTTGACCTCTAGCGTGACTTTTAGACGATCTTTAATCCGCTCTACCTTAGCAGCGTTAATTGAACAACAAGATTAATAATGGGTCTATCGAATATTACCTCGCTAACAGTTTGGAGTTGGCCGTTTGCTAGTACAGCGATAGAGTTAGGGAGTGTAGAATGGCTACTGCCAAAAAAGTAAAAGGAATCTCTCCAAAACAGAGCTTACGTGAAAGTGCACAACGGATTATCATCACCCGGTTTGGCGAAATGATATCCTACAAAGGGGGGGCCATGGATGGCACTGATATCAAATATGTTCACGATATGCGGGTTTCTTCTCGTCGTTTACGAGCCGCCATGCATAATTTTGCCGATTGCTTCCGTCCTAAAAAGACCTTTCGTGCCCATTTGAAACAGGTGGAGAAAATTACAAGCACGATGGGAGATGTCCGCGACTTCGACGTACTCATCGACAAATTCAAAAAAGATCTTGCACGGCTCTCAGACCTTGAGCAGATTTCGGTCAAAAAACTGATCGATCACCTAAAAACAGAGCGAGAGATCAAGCGACAACCGATGATTGAGATGTTCAATAATCTGGACAACAGCGGTTTCGCGATCCAGTTTTTAGGGTTCTTTAGCAACCAGTTTTGACGGCAGGTTGTCGTGGCAAAAGCTTGGAAAGTCAAAGGCGTTGAGGCCCAAAAAAGCTACCGTTGGAACGCCAGGGTAGTTTTGCCGGTCAAAATCGAGGAGGTCTATTCTTGGTCTAAACTTGTCTTTGACCCCAACTGCATAGCAGAACTTCATAATATGCGGATTTCGATTAAGCGATTACGGTATTCGATGGAGTTCTTCGCCATCAACTACAAGAAGAAGTTTACCGAGTTTCTGGACATTCTTGCTGAGATTCAAGAACTACTAGGTGAAATCCACGATGCAGATGTCATCCAAGAGGTTTTACACGGCTATCTGCAAAAACAAACACGAGACGACAGCCCGACGGCTCTTTCACACCTAGGTGAAATGGCCGATCGTTCTAGCTTAGGTGAAGTGGCTAGTAGATACCGTCAGCAAAACACGCAACAATTACAAGGTTTCTTATCCCACCAACTCCAACAGTTGCAAGAAAATCCGCCACGATTGCAAAGACCGTCCCGCCTGGATAAGCCGCACCAAGACCCAGATCTGGCTGGTATTTATGCTCTGATGAACCTCTATCAACAAAGGCGTGATCAACTGTACCATCAGTTCATAGATTTATGGGAAGGTTTGGAACGGTCACGCTTCAAAGAACGACTATTGAAATTCGTTCAATCCAAGAAGTCCCGCGCTATAATCTCTTACCAGGCCTCTTAAGAAAAGGCCACCCCAAGGCTTTCGGTCTTGTTAGCACCCTCTGAATTCTACTCACGACATGCTGTTTATTTGGAACGAAGGGATAGTACGACTTCCCCCAGTAGACTGCGGAGGACTATTAGCCGAAATAACGCTAATATAAGAGCAGTACGGACCGACGGGTGAAGTTAAAAGTTGGAAGTGCGAAACAAGGAAGGTTGAGCTGTTATCAAACTTCAATAAAATGCTATCCTTGAATCAGAGTGCCCCAATAGCAGACCTCAGTTACTTCTCCCAGGGATTTTTAGTTCGGTAATTCTTGCCACCCTTGACCGGCTCTAATCGCTTCAATCGCCACCTGATATCGCCATCCGTCTCTGAAGGTCAAATAGGATCGGTGTGATTTGCCCTCGATATCAGCCACAAAGTCTCGTGCCAACGCACACCACCTGTTTTGCACGAAATCACCAATTTCCGGCACGTCATCCTTCAACCGTTGCGGTATCTCCAAAACCTCAGCCTTGTCATCACCAGCGAGCTGGAGTGAGATTTTATGGGCATAGAACATGCCGTCTACACTCAATGTTCCTTTGTCTCCATAAAGGTATATTCCAGTGGTTTGGCCTGATACTTGCTGACCGGATCCAAAAACAATTGTCGTCTGGATCTCGGTGTCGCCCGTCCTGAACTGCATTAACGCCGAGAAGGCGTTATCGGCATCAACGGGTCGCCACTCCAGCAAAGCGGCGTTTTCGCGGGTTAATTTCCCTCCTTGTTTTAGCCAGTCACGGTAATCGTGTAGATCGGGCACAACAGGGGCTTCGGTGGTCAGAACACGTGCTTCACCCATAGCACGTACCGCTTCACCAGCGGTGACAGTCTGTAAGATACCCAACAGGTGGGGTAAGCCATTGTTCAGGGCGCCGCCTCCAGCGTCAAGAGTTAACATCCACGACCACGGCATCACCGAAGAAGGAGAACGACGACCCCGCGTGGTAACGACGATCTCGTGCGGCGTACCGATAACGCCTTCCTGGATCAACTCGTTGAGTCGAGCATACCCGGGATCATAACGGTGAGTGGCTGCATAGGCATGTTTCACATCTGCCGCCTTAACCAGTTGATAGATGTGGCCGGCTTCTTCGGCCGTCGTCGCTAGCGGTTTGTCACAGTAGATGTGGCAACCGAGGTTGGTCGCGACCTCGATCACCTCTCCTCGTAGGGCCGCAGGCGTAGCCAGCGCGACGATGTCCGGCTGAACTGCCTCTAACGTCTGCTGCCAATTGGTGGAGGCCTGCTCCAATCCCAATCGGTCGGCCACCTGTTTTACGATTTCCGGTTTACGGGCGCATACAGCGATAACCTCTACTCCCGTGTATTGAAGGGCTTTGGTATGTCCTTCACCCGCCCATCCAGCCCCAACGATGACGGCGCGTAATTGCCTACTCATATTATCATTATCTCCTTCTCTGGTTGAAATTTTGCATTCTTTTCTGCGCCGCGGTCCTTACTTTCAACCTGTTTCTATTTGTCAGACCAGATGTTGGTCAGCCAAGCGAATTCCCTACCGAACATCCGTTTTTATTGAACTGCGCGATGTAGGTGTCCGGTTCATCTGAGGGGACGAGTACAGTATAATGGATTCGGTAAATGTAATTTTTCTCACTTTTCTAGTTGCGTCTGCGGCAAATCTGATTNTTCAGATTATACGNGTAGCGNNNGCCTCAGGTTNCCATCGAAAAAGTCACCGATTAATGGTNAGTGATTANACCGGNCACTCGCTTATACTCTGGTTTTTGTGTTAATTGAGCAGAAGAATCTAGAACTAAATTAAAGAAAGGTAAACACCATTCACAGGTAAAAGCAACAGATTAGTACCAGTGAATCGAATCAGGTGCATCGTGCCTAGGTGGGGATTAGATTCCTGAGAAGTGCACCGATAGCGTAGGCAACGCCAGATGCAAGTCCGCCCACGACCAGCATCTCAAAACCGCTCAGGAACGGATTTTGAAAGGTAATGCTTACCTTGGCTGCGCCAAGTGCAAAAAGGGCCAGGGCAGAAAGTNAAACCGAAATTCCGAAAGAGATTGGTACAGCAATAAACAGCCCGACTAAGTAGACGAGTAACGGAACCGCCCCTGCAAAGATAAAAGAGAGTAAAGTGGTTAAGCCACTCAACAGCGGTTTCCTGTCGTCACGAATCATGCTCAATTCGTCGANCATCATCGCATCTACCCACCGCTCGGGGTTCCGGCTTTTTATCTCAACTAACTGCGTTGCCTCCTCTTCAGTATAGCCTTGCTCAAGATAGATCTGATGCATTTCTTGTTTCTCGCCTTCAGGAAAATGCTCTACCTCCCACGATTCCCGTTCACGCTCTTTGTCATAGTAGGCTTGCTCACTTTTAAGGGAGAGGTAAGCACCCGTGGCCATCGAAAGCCCGTCAGCAATCAGATTGGCTAAGCCGAGGATCAGGATAATTCCCGATTCTAATTGAGCTCCGGCGACCCCACTAACGATGGCGAAAGTGGTGATAATCCCGTCCAAGCCACCATATATGATATCGCCGATATATTGCGCACCCGCGCCACCGTGTTTTTCCAGAGCGACGCCCGGCAGAGTTTCGTGGATATGTGCAGAGGCAACTTGGTCACGCTTGGTAAAGGCATCCCTGGCTTTATCGATTCTTTTACTAAGGTTCATGGGCGAGAGGAAATAAAATTTTGACTAAGCAACGGTGATCAAAAACGCCCGGCAATCGAGATGCGTTGCGAAGGGCCGAGTTCATGTGGGGTGAAGGCGTAATCAGTTAACCAGACGGTCTGCCCGATTTTTAGCCGAAATCCTGTGCCGGCGGAGAAATTACGACCATTCTGACCAGCTCGAAGGGCCAGAATATCAAACAGCCAAAACTCGCCACCGTATCGCATGGTCAAGCCCTGTTTTTTGTTCGTTTCAGTGACCTGGACATCTTTAATCCCAGATTGCAGGTCTACTCCTAACCTGAGTTGGCCAAAAGAGGCTAGACCNATACCGTACGATGCACCGAGTCGGGCTGTGGTTTTGCGAGTAAAGGTGGGTGAAGTTTCAGTCTTTCGCCATTTAATTTGGGTTCCCGTTGCATCCAGGAGCAAGGCGCCCAGGCGCAGGTTCTCGATAGGNTCAAAGATAATACCCAGGTCAATGCCCATCCCATTACCCGAACTCTGAAATACGGTCTGCCGAACAATTTTTAAGTTACCACCAATAGAAAGCTGAGGGCTAATTCGACGTGCCAGCGATAGCAGAAAAGCATTATCAGCATTACTAAAATAGTCAGCAATGACGGGCCGGTCAATATAGAGTTCGCCTTCTTCCTTGATTCCATTCCCGTTCTTATCTTGAAAATCACCAAGTTTACCGTTACCGTTAATATCCAGAAAGGTCGTTCTCGGAATTTGGTCAATTCCTAGTCGAATCCAACTGAAGCCTAGTATCCCGATTTCTGGCACTTTCTGAATGTAATTGACGAAACTGTACTGGACTAATCCTTTTCGCAGAAAAGCACCTTGACCTGTACCAAAAGTATCGGAGTACATCATCGAAAAAGCGTGGTCACCGACGCTGGTCAGGCCAGCTGGATTCCAGTAGGTGGCGGTAGCATCATCGGCGATAGAGACAAAGACGCTTCCCATACCGAGGGCACGTGCACCAACTCCATGGTTGAGAAACTCGGCCACGTAATCGCCTTGCTCCGCTGCTCGTAGTGAGCAGATCACGACCCAAAAAAGCAGCAAAAGACTACATCGACTTATATTTTGCACGATCCAAGTATAACACATTCCTAAATCTGGATTCAGGGCGAATCCCATCGCCTTAGCCCCCTCTTAACCAGNTTGAAGCTGAATTTGATTAAGTCCATAGGTAAACCCGCACGAATGCTGGAAATTCCTTGTAAACGTCTTGAAATAGTGAAGATGTCAGCTGAATAGATTTGGTAGTGGGTGGGGAAATGAGTCAATTCTCAATCACCATTTTCCACTGGATATTATCGAATTTATCCTGCATAATTAGGGCATTGATTTTGAGAGAGAGTTATGCGTCCTCACATTCTTTATATACTTTCCGATGAACACTCTGGCATGGCGATGAGTCATGCGGGAGATCCAAATGTCCAAACACCCAATATGGATCGGATGGCGAAAGAAGGTGTTAGTTTTACCAATGCCTATGCTAATTGCCCGATCTGTACACCGTCGCGCGGCACGATTTTCTCCGGACGGCACGCACATTCTGGACCGGTGCAGCATTTCTTTGATGTCTATAAAGCGACCGCCCCAAGTACAGCTACTATTTTACAAGAGAACGGTTATCATACAGCTTATTTCGGTAAATGGCACTGTGGAGTAGTCCAGAATCAGTTGCCGTCTACTGTTCGAGAGAATAAGGATGCTTACACCCGTTGGCCACACCGCACACCGGAGTATCATCGGGCAGGATTTCAGGATTGGCACGGCTTTGAGATTAATAACGCGCCTTTTGACGGTTTTTACTACCACCAAGACGAAACGGAACCCCGTTGGTTAGAGAAATACCAGACAGATGCGTTGACCGACTTAGCGATCTCCTACTTAGAATCGTACGATAAGCCAGATCCGCTTTTTCTAGTATTGAGCGTCGAACCGCCTCACTTTCCGCTGGATGCACCGGAGGCATTTATGCGCTTTGACCCGGGCCAGTTAGAGACGCGTCCTAACTTTACTGATTCACCTCGGATGCGAGAACAACTAGCCACCTATTACGCCATGATCGAAAATCTGGACTGGAATATCGGACGTGTATTGGAAGCACTGAATCATCAGCCAGAATTTCGGAACAATACTATGACCATCTATTTCTCCGACCATGGAGACTTTATGGGGAGCCACGGCGTCATCAACCGCAAAGAGTATCCACATCAGGAATCGGTTAGGATACCAACCATTTTTCATTACCCTGGTAAATTGCCCGCACAACCGAACTCCAACGATCTCTTTAGTTTGGTAGATTTGCTGCCAACAACATTGGGGTTGATTGATGCTGAGATCCCAGCTCACCTTCAGGGACTAGACTTTTCGCCAGCCGTCCGCGGCGATAGGTTTAAAGGACCCGAAAAGGTGTTACTCGAAATGTGTGGGAATCCCAGATGGAGTCTNGATTTCTTAGATTGGCGNGCCATGGTGACAGATCGATGGAAATATGCCTACTTCGAGACCGGACATGAATTATTGTTCGATCTGCACGCAGATCCATACGAACANAATAACCTGGCTTCGACCGAAATCAAACAACGCAACCAATGTCGGCAAGAGTTACTGAATCTACTCGCCCAAACACGAGAGCCTTATTTTGACGTCATCATGGAACACGGTGTCCCNGTTGAAGGTCCNGTGCAAGATGTCTCCGCTGACTCACCCGGNGGGTTGGCTCCAACCTGGAAGGACACAATTCAGCCTTGAATACTCAAATTTTACCACCATCTTCTCAACCGGACTTGGAAGCACAAGCGATAACATTACATCGATTAGGCCAGTTGANGGCGGCTGGAAATATCTGTCACTCTTTGATCGAGAGCGATCCTGCTAATTTCAGGGCCTTTCACCTTCTCGGCGTGATGGCGATTGAGATCGGGGAGTACGAACAAGCAGTTGAGTTGTTGATGCAAGCGCTTGAAATCTTTCCACTTTACGCTGAGGCCTACGGAAATTTAGGGATTGCGCTGGAAAAACTAGACCTCATAGAGGATGCCATCTTCTGTTTTCAGAAAGCAGTTGAAATCGATCCGTCGTGGATTTCTGGTTACCACAATTTAGCAACTCTTTTCAGGCGACACGGTCGCTTGGATGAAGCTATAGCAACGCTAGAATGTGTTCTTGAGAGTAAACAGCAACATAGAACTGAAGATCCTTCAGACGAAAATCTTACCATGGCTAAGATTCACTTCAGCTTGGGTCTGATACGAAAAGAACAGAACCAAAGTGATCAAGCGATTACTGATTTTGAAACAGCCTTGTCGATCGATCCGAATCTGCTGGGCGTCCATTTCGAGTTGGCAGAGATACTATTTAACCAACTTAAAACCAAATATCCGCAACAATTCCACACCGCCGCTTTGATCGACCGTTCACTGACGGCCGATTCAGATGAAACGGCTACCGAATATCTAAACAATCTGGATAGAATGATCAGAATTTATCAAGCAGGCCTAAAAGTCGAACCAGATGCTTTCAAAGCTTATCATAATTTGGGCTTTATCCAAATGATGGCCCATCAATTGGATGAAGCGGAAAGGGCTCTGAAAACAGCCCTCCGCTTGAATCCTGAACATGCGCCTTCTTATTCAAAACTCGGTGATATATTCGATGAAAGGGGCGACACTGAACAGGCCATTCAATACTATCGACGAGGGCTGTTGATTCAGCCCANCGATTTCGTCACTCGGGCCAATTTGGGAGTAGCTTTAATGCACCAGGGAGAAATTGACGCAGCCATTACTGAGTTGAGGTCTGCTATTTCGCTCAACCCCACTTCGGCTGAAGCCCATTTCAACCTGAGTTCGTTGCTACTTTTGTCCGGAAACTATCAAGAAGGATGGGCGGAACAAGAGTGGCGATTAGATCCGGAATTTTTGAGCCGTAATCGGGTAAGACACCGACAGTTTCCTAAGCCTCGCTGGAATGGGGAACAACTTGATGGGCGGAAAGTCTTAATCTATGACGAGCAAGGTTTTGGCGATGCCATTCAGTTTGTTCGTTTCTTAAACTTGGTCGAGGATCGAGGTGGGCAGGTTATCTTGGAAACAACCCCAACCTTGTTTGACCTGNTTCAGCAGTTGAACAGGTTACCAGTCGTCGAAACCGTTATTCAGAAAAACACGCCATCTGCCGATTTAGATATACTCGACTATGACTGTTATACTTCGCTGATAAGCCTGCCTTATCTGTTCCGTCTAGACTTAGAAGACATCCCGGCTCCGATGTCTTATCTAGAAGCGCCGACAAATAAAACAGTAGAAGGAATAACGGGTTCTGGATGCCGGATTGGTTTGGTATGGGCGGGAAGTAGGACACACCGAAACGACAAAAACCGTTCAATGGATCTACAGCAGTTCAAGCCTTTGCTGTTGAGGGATAACTGTACCTTTTACAGTTTGCAGGTGGGTGAGGAAAGTGATCGGCGACGCCAAATTTTTGAGCAGTATCAGGTCGTTGACCTGAGTCCTCAACTGACCGATTTCGCTTTAACAGCAGCAGCCATTCAACAGTTAGATCTGGTCGTCACTGTCGATACCTCTGTAGCCCATTTGGCCGGGGCATTAGGAAAGCCCGTCTGGACGCTTCTCCCCTACATTCCCGATTGGCGGTGGTTGCTCGATCGAGATGATTCACCTTGGTACCCCTCGATGCGACTTTTCCGACAAACTCAAGCTGGTGACTGGCCTGGCGTTTTTGCACGGGCAAGTAAGGCTCTGGACAGCCTGTAATCCAAGTCAACAGGTTTAGGCCAACCAACCTCGGATTTTCTGCGTAACCGGCCAGTCGCTGAGTGCCACAGTTCGCAAGCAATGAACGGCTTGTTGGTATCGAGTTTTCAGATCACCCCATTGGTTGGTTAAAATTTGAGCTAAGCTGGATTTTGGTCTGGCGGTGGCCCGCAAAATGCGATCAATGACTATCAAGTAGAATAACAGGTGGTGTCCATCCAACCGATGCCGAATCTGTTCGTCAACCAATTTTTCCAAAACTTCGCGGTTCAGTAATGAGATAAACCTCCCCTTCTTTCTTCCAGCCCCAATTGCATTGAGATACTGCACTAATCGACGCTCCGGCCAGTCCCAACCGACAGATTCAAAGTCGATGAAGTAAGGGAACTGGTTGGTATCTAAAACGATGTTACTGGCGTGATAGTCAAGTGCTCCAAATGACTGAGGCCCACCTTTTAAGGTTTCAACCAGTGATTGCCAAACAGGATCAACTATTGAGGATGGAATAGGATCGACTAGCCATTGCAGTATTTTTTGGCTGCGTCGGCAAGCCTGGTCGAAATCGACGTCTGATTGCGAAAATTGGCGAACTGGTGGAACTGCCAATACCAACTCCATTTCGCAACTTTTGAACACTGATTCCAGTTTTAGAAAGGCAGCTATAGTCCGGCGCACAACCGGTTTTAGTTGGTCTGGCCGGCAGGTATGTGCCAACTGATCGAGTGTTTCATCGCCACACCAGCCTATCAACAGCAACTGATCTGTATCGGAGTACCACTGCAAAGGCGGTACAGAACAAGCAATCGCCGATAGGATTTCCAACACCCGTTTTTCAGTCTCGAAAGGTCCCTTTAACCTCTCAACATGTTGCAAACTAGGCTCAAAGGAACATAATCTGGTAGGTGCGTTGGATCGGTCGGTTATGTGTTGTTTGAGAAGGCTGTATCTGGTCTTGACAGGAAAATTATCAGTCAGTTGAACTTTCCAGATGCGTCGATTCACGTCAGTTTTTACTGGAATTGCATCCCTGATGGGTAGTCCAGAAAACTGTGGATTATGATGTTCCGAGATAGAGATCCCGTCCCCGGACTAAGGCCTCAATTTTTCGATCGACCACTGATCTCTTCAGCATCCAAAATCCGCAATCTGGATGAACCCAACCAACGCGTCCTGGTCCCAGTTGATCCTCGGCTTCCTCAATTCGGTCAGCGACTTCATCAGGCGTTTCGATGTGATTAACTTTGACATCAATCACACCGATACCGAGTTTGATGCTGTCATCAATTTCAGCCAAAGCCTCTAAGTCTGATGGTGGCCGATGTGCTAATTCGAGTACCAAATGATCACAGCGCAGTGCATTCAGGAAGTCGATTAATCCTTTCCAACCTCCTCTCTGAATAACTTGGCCACCGTAATTGCCAAAACAGAAGTGAACTACTTTCTGACCCGATACCGCGTCTAGTATAGTGTTGATCGCTTCTGCCGCGATCGGCCCATCAGCCGGATTACCAGGGATATTGGCTTCGTCGACTTGTACACAGGCACAATCCAGATCAGCGACCTGTCGGGCAAGAACCTTTGCCAGCGTCATTAGCATAACCTCGAAGTCATCATAGTGCTTGTCGAGCAAAGTTTTTGCCAGCATATAAGGGCTGGTGACGGTGAATTTCAGCTGTTGGCCGGCGATCTGGGTCGCTCGTTGACAAGCCGCGGGGAGATTTAATTCGCCTTCCTCCAGTTCGTCGATAATTACCCCTGCCGGCTTAGAACGAAAGGACATCGACTGCATAGTAGCAAACTCCTGCCACTCCTTCCGACCTACTTGATATTGTATTCCCGCCAGTGGTCGAATAAAGTACTCGATCATGCCGTTGGTATCGGGATGGTTGATGTCAAACCGGTACAGTTCTCCATCGGTCGGTAAATCTATACCTGCTTGCCGCTGGATGTCAATCACAACTCGGGTGGCATCGACTAATGCCTGCTCACTAGGTAAGGTCGACAACCAATCTGGAATAGGATAAGAACCAACAGTGGTGGTTAAAATGGGTTTGTCCAACTACATCTCCTTTCAGTGGTGCGCAGCCACCAATTTCGAGGCATACGACCAGTTTTAAGTCTGGACAACTGGATTCTCCAAAGTACCGAGATTGTCGATGCTAATCCGAACCGTATCTCCAGCTTGTAGAAACTTACCTGTGGTTGAACCGACGCCTGCAGGGGTTCCGGTGGTGATAATATCGCCTGGCTCCAGCGTCAGGAACTTGGTTAGAAATTCAATCAACTGGTAAACGGTGAAGATCATCTGCTGCGTACTGCAATTTTGCCGCTCTTCTCCGGAGACTTCGACCCGAATCGTCAGATTCTGCGGATCGGCAATTTCGTCCGCGGTGGTGAGAAACGGGCCGGTAGGACCGAAAGTGTCAAAGGATTTGGTATACCAGAAGGAGAGTTGACGTGGCTCATCGACATGTTCAATCATGAACGGTGTTCTCTCTGATACATCGTTGTAAATGGTGTAGCCGGCGACATAATTAGCGGCTTCGTCGGCCGAAACTTTTTTCGCTGTTCGACTCATCACCACGGCCAATTCGCCTTCGTAATCGATTTTACGCGACTCGGGAATGAGTTGAATCTCTTCCCGATGCCCAACCATCAGTTTGGTCGGTGGTACGCAGAAAATCCATGGAGCCTGCGTATGCTCTGGTTGTAGCTTTCCACCACCTTCCTCGATATGGGCCACAAAGTTTCCAGCCACGCTCAACAGCTTTCGAGGACTTAAGGGCGGTTTGATATGCAAGTTATCAAAGTTGCCCACTAGCGGCAGATTCCCATCTGCATAAGCTTTTTCGATAAATCCCAGTGAAGAACCATGTTGATCGAGCATATCCCGAATCGAATTACAAAGGGACGACAAGCCGTAAACGGCACCGTCCACGTATAGTCCGGGCTGTACTGCTCCACTGTCCAAGTAACTCAATAACTTCATTTATCCACCTCTATGTATGCTAAGTTTTTAGATTCCATGTCTTTAGGTTCTACGTCTTTAGACCACTTATTAGAAATTATCAGAAAATGCCCCCGACTTACTCGGGGATCAGGGGTTGGGGTTACCAATCCGGTCGGCCAATGTAGAGGTCTCGATTGACTAAAGGCAGTGAAACCTGCTGTCCGCTCTGTCGCCCGGAATCGACGAAACCAAAGATCATCTCTTGGCTTTTAGCCGATAGTTCCACGTTGCACCGTGTGTCGGTATCGTTTTCAATTGCTGCAGCCAAGTCACGGATACAGTTGGCGGTACCCCGGTCTGCAACTACATCATTGGCTTCGTAGGTAGGCCGGCCAAAAATTCGACTCAACAACCAGGAGCCGTTCTCGCACGAACGTAGCACCCCCTTGGAGCCGATGGCTTCGAATTCGTAACCAGAACCAGCTGTATGGTAGCCGCGAACCCCATTATTGAACTGCGCGAAAGCCATTAAAATAGCCGGATCGGTCGAAATTTGCAGTTCTTCCCAATCGTCGTCTGTTGCTCCAATCGCCGCCTGCACACAGTCAATATCGGCGTCCAGGGCCAGGTACAACATCATATCCGACATATGGGTGTGCCCCCACTGGGCTGCGCTACCACCACAGTGACAGACCACACACTGCAGATCTCCGATATGACCATCTTCGATCAACTGACGCATTTTCCAATATAACGGTTGGTATCGTCGATTGGTACCGTAATTGAACTTAACGCCATTTTTCTGACACGCACCAATCATTTGATCCACCTCTGCCATAGAACAGGCCATCGGCTTTTCACAGTAAATACCTTTGACACCGTTTTCGGCTGCGAAGATCGTCATCTCAGCGTGTGTTCCGGGCCGGGTGGTAATACTGGCAATGTCGGGCTGCTCCTGCTGGATCATCTCCCGGTAATCGCTATACCCATTCGGAACGTTGTATCGCTTTTGCGTTTTTTCAACCTTTTCTGGCAGAACATCGGAGACCGCTACCAGATCCACTTCATCCACTACGGTATAGCCCATTGCATGAGAATAGGCCATCCGTGGGTCACCGGGATCCGTTAAACCGCCGGTAGCTTCGTCATCGATGGTTGTTCCCATCCGACCACAACCGATCAAAGCCGCTCGTAGCATATTTTATACTCCTCTGAAAAAACTCTTTCGACTTTTCAGATTAATTCCCGCATGGCTCGACTGCGTTGATCCCGACGCTGGCGCCGTCGGTCTTCGTCTGACATGCGTTGTGTCCGTGTATATCTGCGACCTAAGTACCGCTCCATCTCGCCCTTGCGCTTCAGTAGACGGAAATAGTCGAACTGGGTAAGAGTAGTCGGTATATTGCCCGGACATAGCGCGTGTAAGCCGACGTTAACCGGATCGCCCATACCAACGTGGGTATCGCCACAACTTTTCCAATTAATGCCGTCATCGCTGGCAAAGCCTGAAAAACGGGTTCCACGCCTCTCAATTCGCAGGTAAATCTCCCGTACATTACGCAGACCGGCCCCACGACCAACCAACTGGAAAACCCGTTGGACATGACGTTCAAATCGGACGTCCCCGCGGAAAGCGTGTGGCCCGGAGGTTTTTTCCAGACGGATAAAACGCCAGGGACTTTTCCAGACGATTAAACCTCCATGTTCCCGCAGTTGGGGCGAGACCTTGATACGGGTTTCGATGGCAAAGTCACCAGACGCCCGCATCAACAAACGAGGGGCATCCATGTTGCCGCCTTGCCCTGGAGGTGAACCGTGCCATAGGTCCTGGCCCGGTTCGACCTTCATCTCCAGATACCCTTGTCGTTCAGACCACGATCCACCACCGTGCGGGTCTTCCCACTGCCACTCCGAGTTCATCTGGTTGCCAATGAATTCGTCGAAATAAGCGACGTGTGAAAACTCGTCTGAAGAGGCCCAGCCTTCGATTTTAATAGCCGAGATACTGTCACCAAAACTTTGAGGTAAAACGTGGAGATTGGGAATCTCCTTCTTGAATTCACTGGGATTCATTGAAACAGCCAGTTTAGCCCCCTCGTATTCCGGATGTTCGTAGAACACAACTTCCATCGGGTGTGGTGGAAAGTTTGGGCCTTTAGTAATCCGAAGGGAAGAGACCCGATCTTCAAACCAGGTACCCCCCTGAGGATCCCGTAGATTAGCAATGTCCCGCAGAATCGTAATATGCTTGCCACGATATCCAGTATTCTCAAAACATTCGACAATTACAGGCACCGTACCCCACTCAGGCCCAACTGGAATTGGCATAGTGCCGAAATTGATAGAAGAGGTCCTATCGGCAAAATTGTAGGCGGAATCGTGGATATTGGGATAAAATCCCGGACCAAAAGCAACTTTTCGCCCCCGAAAGTTAGGGTGTTCGTAAAGGATAACCTTGTGGTTTGGATTGGAAAAATTAGGTCCTCGATACACCCGTAGAGAGGAGATCTGGTCGTTAAGCCCGATGCGGCGAGTACGGGGAATCGGTTCAACAATAAAGCTATTTTTACCCCTGAAATCGACGTGTTGGAAGACTTCGACAATTAAGGGGATTCTCGCGGCCATGGTGGTTCAGGTCTCCAATTCGGTGTTATAGAAGTACACTATTATAGTCGATGTTCTAGCAAAATAAAAGTAGAACTGAGTTCCTGCGCAGCTTTTCTCAACCAAATAACACAATTAGCCAAGCGGGAAGGGAACCAATACCTTTATGGTAGATGGTCAAACAGGCAAAAGCAGCGTAGAAACCAGCACAAAGTAATAATAAGTAATAATCCGACTGGTCCCGCCACAGCTGGTTTGTTGCCATCGAAGGCCAAAACATGATGCCATGATCGCCCGACAGCGTGACAGCAACACGTAAGGTTAACAATACCGGATACGGTCACTGTATTAAGATTGTTTTGTTCTATCTGCCCACCGGCCGGGCGCCACTTTTCGGTCCTAAATAGTTACCAAAGTAGCCAATAAGAGTAAGATCAATAGCCGCTTTATTTGGGACTTCCTACTTCAGAATCACCATCTGACGTATCTCTGAGTAATCACCGGCTGCAATCTGGTAGAAATAGGTGCCACTGGCAATCCTCTCTCCCGTTTCAGTCTTTCCATCCCAATAGACTGCTTGATCTGTTGTCACGTATCTTCCTGCTATTACTATCCCCAGCCGTAGTTGCCGTACCCGTTGGCCTTGCACATCATAAATGGTAAGTGTTACCTCAGCGTCCTGACCCAGTTCAAAGGGAATCCAGGTCTCTGGATTGAAGGGGTTGGGATAGTTAGCTAACAGTTGGGTCTGGGTTGGTAATCTTTCGGGCAGGATAGCTTTCAGCACATTCAAGGCTATTTCTTCAGCACTAGACAGATTTGCATTTGATTCTAGTTGATCAATAGCTGAAGCAATGTGATGTTTCTGATCTGTTGTCAGTTCAATCTTGGCCGTCATCGCAGGTGCTGCTACTAAGGATTGACCGAAGTTACCGGCTACTATCACCAAATCGAAGATGTTTACTCCACCATCACCATTGACATCTCCCATGATACCAACACTAGTCTTGCCAAATGAGCCAGCCGCAATCACCAGATCAAAGATGTTAACCGTTCCATCTCCATTGACATCCCCGGTTAGCTTTTCTGCTTCCGGCTCCGGCTGGCTTACTTGACCCGGAACTGTAATGGTAGTCTGAACTGGATCGGCAAATCCATCCCCGTTCTCCGCATTAATTACTACTGAATATGCACCTGGANTAGTGAAGTTGCCATATGCGGCTGCATACTGGCCAGCTGACACTTGCACTAAATCAAACTCATCAAAGGCTAGATCTTGCCAACTCTTAATCTCTGCCTCTGGATCAAAGGAGGGTGGAATTACCGTGGCATACACCCTACTCACATCCGCCCCTAGCAACTCCACCTCTATCCTTTGGGATGAGACCCCCTTCTTCAGTTCCCTGGGTTGGGTTATGGTGGTTATGTTGGGGTGGGGCAGCTAAACTGATCATATCTGCTGGCAGGTAACGCTCTTCCAGCTTCAGATAATCCTCTCGCTGATTGGGATTCCCATCTCCGCTACTCTCTATTTGTGGATATTGGCCACGATGGTAAATCATCCGCTCCATCTTTTGGGCCGCTTGATCAAAGGCATTACTGATGGTCTGGTTACTCTCTATCAAACTAAAGAAGGTGCGGGAGAAGGAGGAACTGCGGGCAATCTTGGACTGTTTATCGCCCCTGGCACTGACAATAATGGTCCTATCTTTATCCACTAAGGCTGATTTGATTCCATCTTGACTAATGAAATTGCCACTGTAACAGGCTTCTATCACCACCGTGACTGGTGTTCCCTCCGGCAATAGATCTAACCAGGTATCCAGCAGTTGGGGCGACAGGTATTTCTCTTGAGTCTCCGTTTTCTCCAGCAGGAACTTATCCCCCAGATTGTGTGACAATAGGTAAATATAGAGCGGCACCTGATTGTTGACCTGCTTCTTGGCCCAATCGGTGATGGCTTTCTCCAACGTTTCCAAGGCCGTCAACGTGTCCGCCCCCTCAATATCACTCAGACTGGGCGACAGAAAGTAGATATCCTCCTCATCATCAAATTGTCTTTTGCGGAAAACATCATAGACGTAACTGGCTACACTGCTGAAGATTTTCCACTCCGAATTGACGGCCGCATTTCCTCCGCCCAGGACAATGATGGTTTTGCCCATTTCAGCACTGACATTAATACTCAGCGTCTGGCTTAGGCTGTCATAGTCCTGATTGCCATCCCAAATAGCTGTTATTTCCCAGGCCCCGGAGGCATCCAAACTGATGGACTGTTTGAAGATGCCTAGATCCTCTGTTTTGACTTCCCTCGGCGTCGGTACACTGCCATCGGGTTTGATGATCTTAATGGATACCTTTTGATCGGCTAAGGCTGGTTTTAAGTTACCCACCAGTTCCAAATCGGTGCCCAATAGAGCCGAATCGGCATTATCAAAGGCAATCACCGCCGCCCCTTTAGCTACTCTGAATTTGGAGCTCTTGCTGGCTGCTTGCAGGCTTTTTGTGCCGGCAAAGCTGGCCCGGATCTGCCATTCTCCTACTTCATTTGGGGTGTATGGTCGGGCTAATTGATAATCGCCATCATCCGCCGTGTTGACTTTAAATTCCGTCGCCTCTCCAGTTGGTGAGGTGAAAGTTAAAGTAATCACTGAATTGGCCGGGACAGAGCCATCACTATCAGAAATATTGGCTAA
The DNA here is from genome assembly GCA_002699335.1 of Candidatus Poribacteria bacterium. The sequence goes on along the minus strand of PACG01000074.1, from coordinate 4,569 downwards.
CTGACCNATCACCTCCAGGCTTTGACTTAGCTGCAGCTCTTTAGGTTTGACCGTCAACAAAATAGCCGTCGCCGCCAACTCGGCTGATTCTACTTTTAAGGTCACNGTCAGCTTTTGCATGCNNCCTGATTCACTGGTGGCTAAGGCNGTGATTTGATAATCTTTGGCTGCTAGCTTGCTNTCCAAGGTCAGTGTCATTTGTGAGGTGCGCAACGCCTCTGCCGCCGATAAGGTCACCTCTTTGGGATCAACAAATTCTATCTTGACGCCCNACGGCGGATCGGTGGCGAATAAAGTCACCTGGTCAGCGAAGCCATCCTTACCTTCCAACTTAATTAAATAGGACACAAATTCTCCGCCCGCNGCCGATTGCTCCCCTTTTAAGGTCGAAACGGCAAAGNTGGCTGCCGCTTTAGGTTGCTCGACTTTCTCGCTCAAGGTGATGGTTAGGGTGGCTGATTTGCCATTGCNGGCTTGGGCCGTAATTTCCACCGGCCCAGCTTGGCTGCCGGCGATGTAAGTGGCGCTGTAGGTGCCATCACTATTATTGACTACCTCCCCCAGCGTCCCATTTTCTACCTCCAACNCCAACTGCTGATCAATTAAGGCATCTCCGTCTTTGTCCAGCACGGTAATGGTCAGTTTGGTGGTCGATTCCCCATCGGCTTCCAAGGCGGTTTTGGCCGTCACCATCGTCAAGGTGGCCGCTTGGCCCATCGGTTTTAAATCCACCTCCGCCCCGGAGAAGATCACCGCCACGCTGGCGCTTAATTCCACCCCGCCGGCACTGGCGGTGACAATTTTCAAACCCGGTTTGCCAGCGGCAAAAACTAGGGTGGTTTGTCCCTCTCCATCCGTCTTAGGGGCCGGATTGATGATCACCTTCTCCTCAGGATTAACCTTTAAATCCACCGAGCAGCCACTCAAAGGCAACCCCTGCTCACTGACCAGGGTTACCTGCACCGAGGCCTTTTCATCGGTCTGGGTCTTGTTACTGCCAATAATTTCCAGGCTCGATTTGTCCTTAGAGACAGCCACCTCAACCAGCTTGATCTGGACTGAGCCAAACTTACCATTACTGGTCAGAGCGGTAATAGTCACCTCACCAGAAGTATCAACCGCCGTATAAGTGGCCGTATAAGTACCATCGCCATTATTAACGGCTGGGGTTTGGATGCTGCCCCTGTCTACCGTCAGATCTACTGTTTCTCGCTTAATTTTATTGCCCTCCGCATCCCTCACCGTGACCCGGATCTCCGTGCTGGCGGCTAAACTGGCCGCCAGCGCCGCCTGGGCCGCGCTCAATTCCACTTTGGCCGACGACGACGTGCCCAAATCGACGCTAATGCCGGCTGATTCGAGGACCGGAATTTGAACCGTAATCGCCTGCACGCTCAGCGGATTATGCGTTAAGTTGAGTCTCTGCAGGGCCGGCNGTGCCTTCAGCGCGGTTATATCCAGATTGATGAGGCCAGCCTTGATTAGCTCCAGTTCCACCAGGGCGGNCGTGTTGGCGACGGTTATGGGGGCGGTGGGAATGTCCACCGCTTGGCGTAAAGAGGCTTCAAAGATAGAATCAGCCATCTGGATTATATCTGCCGGCAGTTCATCAGACTCAACTGTCAAGCCGCGGGCTTTTAAGGCCGGAACATCNGAAGTCAGAGCCGTATTGGTCAGTGGATTACGGCTGAGTCTGATTTCACCGCTAATCCCCCGGTTTTCCACCAACGGTGTGATATCACCGATCTGGTTGCCGCTCAACTGCAGGCGGGTCAACCCGGTCAAATTGACCAGGGGGCCGATGTCCCTCAGCTGGTTGTTATTGAGGTCCAGAGCGGTGAGCCCGGTCAGATCGGTCANGCCCCATCAGGCACGCTCAGTTGCCTCAACTGGGCCAGATCCGCTCTCTGCAGCAGTTCAGTTGGCATCTCTAACCCCTGGCGGATAGCCCTCTCTAAATTGGCATCTTTGAAGGTCACCATATCGGCCGCTGGTTCATCGTATTCAACCTTCAATCCTCGAGCCATCAAGGCCGGCAGGTGAGTGCTGTAGGCCATGTTGTTGAGCGGGTTGTGGTTGAGTTTCACCTCCCCGCTCAGGCCCTTGTTGTTGACTAAGGGGCTAATATCACTAATCTGGTTATTGGACAGGTCCAAAAAACTCAGATTGGTTAACCCTTCCAGCGCCGAGATATCCGACAGGTTCTGATTATCACTCNGCGTCAGGCGCCGCAGCTTAGCGTTAGAGGCTAAGGCGGTAATATCTGACATCTCCGCGCCCATCAGCGTCAGCGTTTCCAGGTTAGGCAAGTTGGAAATGAACTCCACCTGGGAGATCTCATTGCCTCTAAGGGCTAATTCCCTCAACTGCACCAGCTGGCTGAGGGGGGTGAAATCCGTAATCGGATTCCAGCTCAGGTCGAGAACCTGGAGTTGGCTTAAGTGCTGGATGGGGGAAATATCGCCGATCTTATTACCCGTCNGCTTATCAGCCGCCAGGTGAGAGCCCAGCCATAATTCAGTCAAGTTAAGGCAGTAATTGAGACCCGACAGGTCGGAAATGGAGGGGCCGAAGGCTTCCAGCTGAGTTAAGCCGGCCAAAGGGACGCTGGTGATGNTNGCGNCNGACGTTCCACNCAGGGCCTGTTCCAGGGCNGNTCTCAGCTTTGGATCCGGAATTGAAACCCGGTCTATAGGTTGGACNCCTTCTTTAACTAATTTATTATACTGGGCCAACAGAGTTGGAATCAGNGCCCGAAAGTAAACCCCTTTTTTCGCAAACGGATACNTTCTATNATGCCCTCCCATATTNGGAACTTCGTCATCTCCAATTTCATTCCNAGCAGNCACCACTTCGTCGAAATTTCGGTATGTACCACCATAGTTTCCTAATCCCCCTTGGCTTGTGGATACACCCGTACCTCCGAAACCGGATGTCGTGCCGCCGTCCGTAAATCTTGTACTTACGTCAAATGGATGGGTTGACTTATTGGCTTACTGGTTTGCCCCCATGTAAAATGTTGGCGCATAGGGCACCATTGGTACATCAGTAGGACGAAGATAGATTCTGAAGAGAAGATCATTCATACCGCCTTCATGCTGCGATCTTCCTCCTGGGTACGCATCTGTACCATCAGAATTATAAGACGTCCACTCGATACCTTGTTGGATATGGGTATCAAGTCTCTACCCCGGCACTGACACCCTAAAGGTGTAAGCTGCCCCTGCTATCACATATATAGGGTCTGGTAAGATGTATTCACGCCATTCACTCCCGGTTGTTCCATTACTCAGAAGCATAAGAGTTCCCGTCGATAGCTGAAACCCATCAGCTCCTTCGCCCTGAAAAACATCAATCGTAGCGAGATTATCCAATGCGTTTCCCTCTGCATCCTGTGCACCAGGACCTACGTAAAAATCAATACGATCTAATATACCGTTACTTGATGGTGCGAAAGATTGCCAGAATATAGGATCAGCGCCCCCACTATCCGATACAAGGTTCCCTTGGTTGATTTTCGATTGTTGTCCATGGGCAATGTCTATCACCAGAGTTGGCAGCAGGCAAATGAGTATGATCAAGGATGGCAAGCAAAAATATTGTTTAGAACGGATTTTACTTAAACGTTCTTTTTTCAAAATATCAGGGAGGGAAATTTGATTTTTCATGATGTTATTTGAGAATCCAAAGCCAAGTGATTTCAAGATGAGAGCTTGTTACTGTAAGCCATTATAGGAACAATACAATATTCCATTCGATCCAAAGTAGAATCTAAATAAACATTGTAGCTGAAACTGATAATAAATCACAAAAACAATTAAGGTTTAAAGCTGAAGTTTTGAAGGATGGAATCATCAGCTTAAAAATGGAAAGTGCGAGAGCAATTATGACGGGAAACACGTCGGTTAGTGGCTCGTTGTCGATTTTTCCTAGGCCGGATCAAGAAGGCAAAGGTATTGGCCCAAGCGCGTTTGAAGTACTGATCAGAAACAGAAAGCAAGAACCCACCAGGACGACCAACGGGACGGCTATTGCCACCAGTTTTGGGCATGATCTAGATACAAGCTTGTAGAAGCTTCAAAGCCTGTGTAAGCGAGACGTTAGGGCTTAATCTCGTAGCTTCAGCCACAAAAGCATCAATGCCAAGCTGATGATCTTCACGCATGATTTAGTATTTGTCACCAGCAGAAGGAGAAAGATTATCTAATGGTAAATACTAAGGCCCAGATGGTGGCTTGTGTGCACGATGAAATCATTCTGGAAGTGGAGGAAGAGCAAACGCCCAAGGCTCAGCAGATCCTGCAGCGAGTGATGGTATCCGCTGGGCAACACTACCTGACTGAGGTGCCAGTAGTGGTGGAGGCTACCATGGCTGACAATTGGGCCGGGAAATAGCAAATAGGCCGACTAACTGGCCACCAAAGACCAGCAGATAGAGCGTCTCCAGTCTGCACACGATCAGTCCCAACAGCTTCAAGCATCAACGGGAAATGTTATCAAGCCGAACATCAGCAGTTAGCCGGGATTAAGGGGCGCTCGTTGCTGCAAAGGTTAAAGGCAGTTCTAGTG
>PACG01000073.1 GCA_002699335.1 Candidatus Poribacteria bacterium | reverse complement strand
TAAAGATTGATGACGCGGTGTTTCATCACCAGTTGGGAGTTGTCTACGCCCAGCAAGGCAAGAAGACTGAGGCCATTTACCAACAAAAACAGGCGATAGACATTCAGCCTCAAATGTCCCAGGCATATCACCAGTTGGGGTTGCTTTATGGTCAGCAGAATCTATGGGACAAAGCTATCTCAGCTTACCTGACAGCACTCAAGCAGAATCCAGAACTGGTCGAATCCTCCTACAATCTAGCGCAGGCGTACTTTCGACAAGGAAATATGGAAGATGCTCAACAGCAGATGAGCCGCTACCAGGAGTTGAAAGCGCAGATTGATCCAATTAACAAGTTACGTGGAGCATTTCAACAGAGTCGTGACCAATTGGAACGTGCCGCCATCAAATCGAATATTGGCCGGATATACCTCCAGCATAAAAAATTCAAAGAAGCCATTACAGAATATCAAAAAGCTATNGGGCTAAANCCNANACAGGTTGAAGCTCATAACGGTATCGGTCTAGCNTACACGATGACTCAGAAATATGANCTGGCGGTTTCNGCTCAACAACGGGCCTTAGAATTGGATCAGAATCTGGCTGAGGCNCACGCCGGATTGGGCTTGATCTACTTCCTGACAGACCAACAGGAGAAGGCCCTTAAATGTTATCAGCGAGCTATCGATTCCAGGCCTGACTTTGTCGATCCCTACCTTAAAATGGGGCAAATATTGCTCGATCAGAGACGCTATACTGAAGCCAGCCAAATATATCGGTCAGCAACGAAGATTNCTTCCACTAATGTTGAAGCANACTATAATCTGGGTTTGTCTTACGATTATCAGGATAATATGGCTGATTTGGCTTTGGAGGCTTACAAACGTGTNGCTGAACTCGATCCGGAATATCAGCAGGCCTATTACCAAATAGGTCAGATTTATGAAGATAAGAACAAATTTGAAGAGGCCGAAAAGGCATATTTGACAATCGTACAGCACGGATCTAAGGTTCCACAAGTGTATCAGGCCTTGGCGCAACTTTACGGCAGAAACCGAGAACAATTGAATCAAGCGGTTAGTTATGCCCAGAAAGCGATAGAATTGAGTCCTGAATCTGCGAGTTACTACAATACCTTAGCATTGATCTATTTTCGACTGGGTGATTATCTGCAAGCGGAGTCCGCCATTAAAAAGGCGTTATCTCTCTCCCCGGAAAGTTCCGCTTACCAGGAGGGGTGGCGTCAAATACAGCAGAAATTGGTTCAATGAATCTTCAAACGGCACACCTGCACCTGGTGTTTCTGGCCTGTTTCTGGTTGCTTCTTTTTTTCACTTCCGTTCAACTAGTTAAGGCAGATATTTCTCAACCACAGATAAGATTAGAGCCTCAGAGCCTGCCGTTTCGGCATACTGATGGAAGTAGTGGGGAAAAATATTTTTTGGAACCGCTTGGTTCTGGGGTGGCACTATTTGATTATGACAATGATGATGACCTAGACCTTTATTTTGTCAATGGTAATAGCTTGCAAAGTTCGGACACTAAAAGCCTACACCGAAATAGATTGTTTCGTAATGATGGTGGGAACTTTATTGACATTACGGATCTGACGGGAGTTGGTGATACAGGTTACGGCTTGGGCTGTTGCGTAGGTGACTATAATAACGATGGGTTTGTCGATCTGTACGTTGCCAACTTCGGAGCTAATATTCTCTACAAAAACAATGGTGATGGGACATTCACAGATGCCGCACGACATGCGAACATCGATGGTGTCCAACTGAGTTCGAGCTGCGCATTTGCTGATTATGACGGTGATGGTGATTTGGATCTGTATACTGTTAACTATGTGAAACTCGATTTAGAGACAAATCCTAAATGCACCTATCAGGGTGTTTTCACTTATTGTACTCCTGAAGTCCTACCGGGAGAATCGGATTCGCTTTATCGAAATAACGGAGATGGCACGTTTAGCGACATTACCCAATCAGCCGGTCTATTTGCACCGAATGGGAAAGGGTTGGGCGTGGTGTGGGGTGACTACGATAATGATGGCGATCCCGATATATTTGTGGCTAACGATACCACTCCCAATTTCCTATACCAAAACAACGGTAGTGGGACCTTTCAAAATGTCGGCCTTTTTGCTGGAGTGGCGTTAAGCACGGAAGGTCGTCCCTACAGCGGTATGGGGACAAACTTTGGCGATTTCGACAACGATGGGGATCTTGATATCGTGGTGACTAATTTTCAGGATCAGACCAATAGTTTGTACCAAAATGAGCAACACGCTTTCTTTAACGAAGTTAGCTTTTCCACAGGGATTGGAGAGAAAAGTTTACCCTATTTGGCTTGGGGCGTTGATTTTGTGGATTTGAACAATGATGGCTGGCTGGATCTCTTTATTGCTAACGGGCACCTCGACCCTAATATTTCTGATATCGATCCCGTCGGCACTTATGCTCAGTGTAACCAGATTTTTGTGAATCAAAAAGGTCAAGCCTTTATCGATCAATCAGCAACGATACGGGCGCAACGACAGGTTAGCCGTGGTACCGCCTTTGGCGATCTGGACAACGATGGAGACATCGATATCGTGGTTTCCAATCTCAATGATCACCCTGTTATCTTGTGGAATGTTACACAGAATAACAACACCTGGTTCACTGTTAAACTGGTGGGCACAACCGACAATCGTAGTGCTATCGGTACACGTGTAAAAATTAAGATCAACCACCAGATCCAAATTCGCGAGGTGAAAAGTGGTTCTGGTTACCTGAGTCAAAGTGACCTACGACTTCATTTTGGTTTGGGACAAGCTAAGCAGATTGATCAACTTGAAATTCGGTGGCCAAATGGAACTACTAAACAATTCAATCAGGTGCCGGGCAACCAGACTCTAACTGTTACACAAAGCGATCCACCTAGATAATTCGACTTTCCCGAATAGGAATCAGCATTGGATTGTGCATTGATGTATAAGTTCTTATCCCTATGATGGCGACGCTTAATTCTAAAACTTAGCCCCGACAACCATCAGGAATTACCGTGTTCTCATTGCTGCTCTTTTCCAGAGGGCAGAAGCCTTAGTCAAATAGACTTGGGTCTTCAACCCTATCCCCAGCTGCTAATGCTGGGCAAACGCTCCTCTGTTATCACCGGTTATACTTCAGCTGGCCAGCGGAAGTAACTCTAACATTTCAACTATGGCCAGTTTGACCGGCTCCGCCCCCTTGCTTTCAACTTTCCTTAGTAACGCCAACTGCGATTTTCTTTCGATTAACGAGACGATAGCTTAACGATATCCTTGTCTCCGAATGGTATCTATCTCCCAGTGGTTCAGCCTTTTGTCGGTGGACTTGACTAGGGGACGGAAATCTGATAAAACATCATTCATCCTGGGTAGTACTAATCTCGTCCTCAGAGATTTTATGGACACTTTTGGGATTGAATGTTTGCTGGGTATTAGATCTAAGTGCAACTTCGATTCGTCCCCCTGTCAGCACAAAAAACTGGACCAGAAAGCCCCCGCCCTGCATCGACTCGACCTGGTAGTCAGCGCTGGGTAGATTGGCGAACCACTGGCTACAGACCTGATCAAAGCCTGGATCGGCGACCACGTGAGGCGGTAATGCAACGATCAGTGTACCGGGGTCGTCGCTAATGGCGGCGCCGATACGCTGGCGAACGTCTATCATAAACGGGATCAGTCGGTTAGCATAATCTAGGTCGTCCTCCTCCGTTCGACGTTCGGGTGGTACAATTCCCCAGGTCAGATGATGGATACACGGATTTCCATATCCCTGCCCCATCATATTGTCGTGAGCCTCCTGGTCAACTGGGTGTACAATTGCCACATATTCAAACCAGCCTTGCTGCCAGGCCACTGTCTGCCGATCTAACCGGGCTGAGATATTAATGTAGTCGCATTCGTCGACCGGCGAAGGATAGCAACGCATATCCCACCCTTTGACATAGCCGATTGCTTTCAACGGCCCGCTGACCAGTCGAGGAGGGTCGCAAAAAATAGCGGCATGGTCTAAGTTGCGCATCAGTGGGACACCAGCCGCCTGAATTTTCTCCGCTACCATTCTGGCTTCGGAAAATCGTTGTTCAGCATTATCAATTAGCAGATAGTCGGTAAAATTATCGGGAAGAAGAACGGTCGTCTTCACTTGAATGCTCCTTTAGGGCGAACAGTGTTTGGCCTTTGAATCTACCGCGGACAACTATTTGTCGTGATGACCTTAGATTGACCGGGTTTACAGCCTATTTTATCGGGTTGTTGGCACGAAGTCTATCATAAACCGCAGTTTCGACCAACGATTAAACCAGCCAGTGTTATCGATTCTCCAATAAGCTGTCCGAAAAGTCCCTGGTAATTAATCGACTTTCCGTATTTAGAGGGTTTTATAGATCGGCAATAGGAAACTGTCGATACAGGAACCAACCACAGAGGGCTTGCCAAAAAGCCTTGTAGATCAGTAGTTGCTGTGATAGAATGGGCCAGCGGATTTCCCTGAACAGAATGGACTTAGCCGTATCGATGAGACGACTTCCGGTTTACCTGATCCTCTTTGTTCTCGCTTTGCCTGGCCTGTGTCAAAACCCGAAAGCGGGAACCACCGGAGGCAGTGCCTTGCGGATCGGTGTGGGGACCCGGACAGCCGCTATGGGCAATACCTTTACCGGTATCGCCGACGANGTCAGTTCGATTTACTGGAATCCGGCCGGTCTGGGCCAGTTGGAACGTCCACAACTATCGATCATGGGGGCCAACTGGTTAGGTGGTGTTCGTCACGGATGGATCGGATTTGCCCAGTCGTTGGGTAGGTGGCTATCGGTAGGAGGTGATGTTTCCTATCTGTGGACNGNCGACATTTTACGAACCGTTGAATCTGAGTCTGATGTCGGTCGTTACCAAGAGATGGGCACATTTAACTACAGCGATATGGTGATTCGAGCCGCTGTCGGCAGTGGCGAGTATAAAGGGGTTCGGATTGGGGCTGCCTTTCAGGTTTCTCAGCAGGGGATAAACTATTCGACCACNTCCCCTCGCCAGCAAGTTCGCTGGAATCACGTTAACTTGGGCTTGATCTATCGCCCGCCGGTCAAAAACCTGAGATTGGGATTGGGCATCTTCAATGTCGGTGCTACGGAACAGAGTTACTTAGATCAGCAAATTTCGATCCCCAGATCGATCCGTTTAGGTGGGTCTTATACGGNTACTATCGACATGCCGGATACAACTTCTACGACTGGAGATAGATCTATGCCCCAATTATCGCAGAACTATCTAACAGTGGGCGTCGATCTCGATTTTCGACAGGATGATTCGATGCAGANACATTTAGGGTTGGAGTATGTTTTTAACAACGGTTTTGCAGTGCGGGGCGGGTATCGTGGCCGAACCGATTTTGAGTTTTTGTCAAACTTGAGCGGTGGCTTTGGTTACGCTACCCGGGCCTACCAGATCGACTACGCTTTTGTTCCTTTTGGGGAGGTCGGCAACGCTCACCGGGTTTCATTGTCCCTCGATTTTTAGGTCTCCCTTGATTTCGTCTGGGATAATCCCCTGATAGGCATACTTTAGAGATAGCTCATGGTGTACGGTATGCGGATGAAAACATCCGCCATTGATATTTAGGCGATATTTATAGAGTCGTGTTGTAATCAGGAAAGGAATTAGATGAAGATAAGAGTTGTATTGGTTGGTTGTGGAGGCATGAGTGGCGCCTGGCTTAGCACCGCTCAGAAGATGGACGACGTGGAGTTGGTTGGCCTGGTCGACATTCGAGAAGAGGCCGCGCAAAAACGGGCTGAGGACTTTGAACTTACCGGTGCCGAAATCGGTACCGATCTGCAAAAAATGTTAGATCTGACCTCACCCGATGCGGTCTTTGACTGCACCGTTCCCGAAGTACACGCGGAAGTGACGATGACGGCACTCAGACACGGTTGTCACGTCATAGGCGAGAAACCGCTGGCTGACAGTATGGAAAAGGCCCGGCAGGTGGTAAAAACAGCAGAGGAGACAGGCAGGACCTATGCGGTGATCCAAAATCGACGATACAGTCCGCAAATACGCCGCTTACGAAAGTTTCTCGGTTCGGGTGCTATTGGAAAACTCACAACCCTCAATTGCGACTTTTATCTTGGGGCGCACTTTGGTGGCTTTCGAGATCACATGGAACATGTATTGTTGNTGGATATGGCTATCCACACCCTGGATGCTGCTCGTTACATCAGTAGTGCTGATCCGGTCTCGGTCTTTTGCAAAGAGTGGAATCCAGCTGGATCCTGGTACGATCACGACGCCTCGGCTATTGCTTTGTACGAGATGACAGATGGTATTGTCTATACCTATCGAGGGAGTTGGTGTTCTGAAGGCTTGAGTACCACTTGGGAGAGCGATTGGCGAATTATTGGTGAGAAAGGGTCTGTCAAATGGGACGGTGGCGACCAGATGGAGGCACAGATGGTCGTCAAAACAGGCGGATTTCACTCGGAGTGTNAAACCGTCGAGATTCCACCTTTCGATGGTGAAACCAATACCGGTGGTCATGCTGGCTTGATCCGGGAATTTATCGACTGTGTCAAAAATGGGGGCACTCCAGAGACCGTCTGCACTGATAACATTAAGAGCCTGGCCATGGTNTTTGGTGCCATCGAAAGTTCTCAGAAATCTCAGTTGGTCGATATTAACTGGTCGTGAGAAATTTGTTAATTCTCGACCATCGTCGAACACANGTNGAGTCNCGGCCTTTTGTAGAGAGAAGAGGTCGAAAGTGTCTCTAATCACAGTCATCGGCCGAGGTCATTCCGGTACACGTGCCATCTCTCATACCCTTTATGTCAGTGGTGTCTACATGGGCTCGACTCTCAACCCATCGGGCGATAAAGTGCCGCCACAGAAGATGTATCAGGCCTGCCGAGTCTTGGCCCGGTATGTAAGGTGGGAAGGTGGACTGTCGTGGGACTTTTCCCGCTTGTTCACGGCTGAAATCCCGCAAGAGTTTACAGATCTGATCCACGGCTATCTGCAAGATGTCCTCAATAGTAGATCTGAACACAAGGGTTGGAAGATTCCGGAAACCACACTGGTTTACCCCTGGATTCTACGGACGTTCCCCGACATTAAATATATCCACTGGATTCGCGATCCGCGGGATGGGATTCTGAGCGGGCACAAAACGGATGATCTGCGTGATTTCGGCATCCAGTACCAACCGACGGACGATATTCGAGAACAACGCGCCATCTCCTGGATCTACCAATATCAATTGATGAAAGCTACACCGGAACCAAAATGTGGGATCAAGATTCGGTTTGAAGATTTCGTCTTGCGTCAGGAAGAGACGCTGGCTAAACTGGAAGCGTTCTTGGGCTTTCAGCTGGGTCGAATTATTGTTCGTCAAACCCCTATTGAACGCTGGAAACGCGACCCAGACCATCGTGAACTTGATTTCCTGCAGGAGGCTCTGGCGGAAAACGGCTATCTGTAAATAACATCTGTAATATGAGTCAGGGCATAAAACGAGACATAAGAAGAGAGGTTAGATGATGCGTCATCGAGATCAAACAGGTGCTATTCGAATTCACCGGACCGGTGGAGTGGATGTTTTGCAGTGGGAATCAATTGAGGTGGGACCGCCTAAAGTGGACCAGGTCTTGATCCGGCAGACGGCCATCGGTCTTAATTTTATCGATACCTACCTGCGTTCTGGTTTGTATCCAACCGATCTTCCCACTATCCTTGGATTTGAAGGAGCCGGTGTTGTGGAAGCGGTTGGCGAAGGAGTCGAAACTATCGCTGTCGGTGATCGGGTGGCCTATGCCACTGGACCGATTGGCGCCTACAGCCAATATCGGATTTTCCCGGCTATTCATCTAGTCAAGATTCCGGATGCGATTTCAGACCAGGTCGCAGCCTGTGTAATGCTGAAAGGGATGACAGTTGAATATCTGCTGAATCGCACCTACGAGGTGCAAAGTGGAGATATTATTCTGTTCCACGCCATCTCAGGTGGAGTGGGGAATATCGCCTGCCAATGGGCTAAGCATTTAGGCGCAAAGGTTATTGGTACGGTTGGTAGTCCAGAAAAAGCGGAGTTGGCACGAGCCAACGGTTGCGATTACGTAGTGGAGTACCGTCGCGAGAGTTTTCTAGACTTAGTGATGGAGGTTACCAACGGCCAGGGGGTTCCCGTTGTCTACGATGCGGTAGGACAATCAACCTTTGAGAATAGCCTGAACAGCCTTAGAATACGGGGCCTGTTCGTTTCGTTTGGTCAGGCCTCCGGTTCCATTCCCAAAGTCGATCTGCGATGTTTTTCGCCCCGAAATCTCTATTTCACCCGGCCCAGTTTATTTGGCTATTGCAGCAATCCAACCGATTTGGCCAACAGTGCCGGGCAGCTTTTTGATCTGATACAGCGAGGTGTGATTCAAGGTGTTGAGCCCAAACNGTCGTTTGCGCTGGCCGATGCCGCTGACGCCCACACCACATTAGAATCTCGCCAAACACGGGGATCTACCATTCTGATTCCTTGACCCACCAACCCAGGTTGGTATTGATTGTTAAAACGAGCCTGTTTTGATAGAGTTGAAAAGGAGACAACGGATATGCTAGGGCAAAAAATTGTCCAAATCGAATGGGCCGGCCTGCNGGGCCAACGGCCTCGAGAGGCTGGTTGTAACTCTCGTTTAGCNATACACGGTTTGTACGTTCGACCCGGAATTGCCGTTATTACCACTGACCANGGTGTGTCTGGTTTCGGATGGTCACGCGTCAGTCAATCGGAGGCGGAAAGCCTGATTGGAACGCCGATTACAGATCTATACGATGCGGAAGGTGAAGGTGAGCCAAAATATGTTCCCGACGTATATCGGGCTATTGAGTATCCNGTTTGGGATTTGGTCGGACAACTAACGGACAAGCCAGTCTATGCTCTGGTTGGCGACTATCAAGGGGACGGTTATACGGCTCCCTGCTATGACACCTCACTCTATATTGACGACCTCCATTTGACCGATCACCGGGNAGCAGCCGACCTGATTGCTGCAGAAGCCCAGGAAGGAATCGATCAAGGTCATACCACATTCAAGATCAAGATCGGTCGAGGGGCGATGCACATGCCACTGGAATCTGGGATGCAACGGGACGTTATGGTAATCAAAGCAGTTCGTCAAACTATCGGTACTGAGGCCACGATCCTGTTAGATGCCAACAACGGCTACAACCTGAATCTGACCAAAACTGTTCTAGNAGAAACGGTGGGAGACCAGGTTCACTGGATGGAAGAGGCATTTCATGAAGATGGTCAACTGTATCGGAATCTCAAAGATTGGATGGCAAAACACGGCATTGAAACCTTGATAGCTGACGGTGAGGGCGGTGCATCGGCTAATTTGCTCACCTGGGCTGAGGACGGATTGATCGACGTGATTCAATATGACATTTTCGGTTACGGCTTTTCGCGCTGGCTAAAACTGGGTCAAAAACTCGACACTTGGGGCGCTCAGACTGCGCCTCACCATTACGGCGGATACTACGGCAACTTTGCCACCTGCCATCTGAAAAACGGCATTCAGAACTTCGGGTTTGTGGAGTGGGATGCGGCGGTGGTTCCCGGAATTGATGACTCGAATTACACCATCCAGGATGGGCAAGTGCAAGTCCCGAATCGCCCCGGTTTCGGCTTAACCTTAGATCGACAGGTGTACGATTCAGCTGTTAAGGATGATGGATTCATCGCCAAAGGCTGAGAACAGGTAGGAGACCTCCTTGATTCAAACCAATCGACATNAAATCTGCGTTGTTGGTAAGAAGAGCAACGACCTCTGTACCGCCGTCTTGAAGGTGATTTCGACCATTGGTCGAGCCTCGGCCGAATTATTCCCGCAGCAAGAGCCAAACACGCTGGCGGTCAGCAATCGGGTCTCTTTCCAATTCGCCAGTGGAGATTNCGAAACTAGTGGTAAACGTTATACGCTAGTCGATGCCCACGGCTACATCGATGCCGTCAAGATGCTAACTACGGGGGCTTTTGCTGGGGCAACNGGCTTNTCAGCGGCCATCTTACTGTTTGAGGTCAATGAAGGCGTGACTCCAGATCTGGTTCATTTGTCGCAGTTGGTACGAGAGGTCGGCATCCAAACGATCCTGGCCTTTATCGATCAGCCGGACAAAACGGAAGATCCAGAACTGATTGAAATGTGCCGGATGGAGGTGGAAGAGGCCACCCAACTCGAATCTAGTCAAATTCTATCTGGGAACCTAAATCAAGCCGTCGACTATCAAGGATCAGATCCAAATGCGTTCGAATGGCAGCCAATCGTAGATTTGATTACCAGCCTCAACGGTCTATTGGGTGATCCGGTAGATCCGACTGATCTGCCACTTTTTGCTCCCATCTACGAAGTCGAAGACCAGGAAGATGGCACCTCAATTCTTGCTTGCTGGATTGAACGGGGGAGACTTAGTGCTGGGCAGCCGGTGGATATTGTTGGATTGGGAGATCGGATTCGAACCCAATGTGTGAGTGCCGGTCAATNNACCAGCGNCGGTCAGGCCAGGTCGATGGCACAAACTGTTTGCGTAGATGCAGAACCAGGCTGGATTTCGCCTGGATTGGTGATTACCAATCCCAAGAAGACGCGTGCTCATCCCCACTTTGCTGCTGTTATCTATGCCCTGACGGTGGAGGAAGCCGGACTGCATCTACCGTTGATTAGCCACGACCAAGTTCAAGTTCGCCTATGGTCGATCGATATAGAGGCCAATCTAGCGTTCGAGGATCCCGATAGGGTACTGTCACCCTCAGAAACGGTAACTGCCGAAATCTCAATGGAGACACCGCTGGCTATGTTCGTCGGTGCGTCGTTTGAGGTNAAAAAAATGGAGCAGATTGTAGCCATGGGAATTGTGACCCAAATCCTCGATTAATGGNTTGTTAAAACAATAACAGACCCCTTTGAAAAGTTATTCCCGTATACCTGCTAATAGGAGGACGCCTTACCTCTCTTCTTCTCTTTGTGTAAGAAGCCTTTTTTAAGGCGGATGTCTGAAGGACGGGAAGGATAAAAATAGCACCTGAAAGATATTGTGACACAGGTGCAAGATATATTNATTTTGCGAATCTGGAGTATAACCCCTGAATGGAAACCTATGAAAAAACTGAACGGACAGTGAAGGTNCCGTGCCGATTGCTGACGCTGGATTTAGACGGCACTCTCTTGAACAGCGATCACGATGTCAGCCCCGGAAATATCGAGACCCTACAAGCCGCTGAACGACAAGGGGTGNTGGTAACTCTGGTGTCGGGCCGAATGCACCAGTCGATCTTGCCGACCAGCCGGAAGATCGGTCTCAGTAACCCGATTATCTCCTACAACGGTGGGATGGTCAAGCATGCCGAAACGANTGAAGTTTACTTTCACCGACCGGTACCTCGACCTACCGCCGTTCGATTGATAGAGTATTGCGAACAGGCAGATTTACACCTTAATTTCAGTTGGAACGATCAGCTTTACGTCAAGGAACTCAACGACTGGAGTCAACTTTATCAGAGCCGAACAGGTGTAGTAGCAGAAGCTACGGGTGGGTTACTCAACCTGCCAGAAGTTGAACCGACAAAGATGCAGGTCTTAGTCAATCCTGAACTGATTGTAGACCTATTTGCTGAATTCCAACGGCAGTTCGATCGAGATCTATATATCACCCGTACAATGCCTGAATACATCGAATTTATGAATCCACAGGTCTCTAAAGGAGACGCCATTATCGCTTTAGCGGACCGGCTCGGTATCCCGATTGCAGAAACGATGGCCTTTGGCGACGGGTTCAACGATGAGAGTATGATGCGGACGGCCGGATTTAGTGTGGCCATGGCCAACGCCGTAGACGAAATTAAGCGGATCTCCAACTATGTGACCACCAGCAACGACGAGGATGGCGTAGCTAAAGCCGTCCAAAAACTGGTGCTTAACTAAGATGTCTCCAGATCGATCCAACCATGGTTGGCTTGAGAGTGGATTTTTGTAGCGATCTAACACATGAAGCGACTCAAACCAATTTTCAGCATTGCGCTGCAAGTTTACTTTTGGCTGAGCACCGGCCTCAGCTCGGCGGTCGGCCAATGGCTACTAGTGCCAATGGATATGACGCAAACTAATCATCTCAAAGCCTATGGGCTGACCTACTGGACGCTTGAGCCACCACGATCCTATCAAGCCAGGTGGTTGTTGAACTATCGAGGCGGTGCCTTTCTACTGCAACCGTCATCAGATGTAGCTGAACAAGCCAGGCAGATGGGGGTCACGCTGCAGTCGATTACAGACCTAGAGTATACGGCCATTCAGCAGGAGATGAACCAAAACAACATGGACGAGATCTGGTTGGAGAAAGCGCCCAAAATTGCGGTTTATCGGCCCCCCGACGATAGCCCTTACCGAGACCCGTGGGATGATGCAGTGAGAATTGCACTCGAATATGCCGAAATTNCCTACGACTCGATTTGGGATNGGGAGTTGATTTCCGGCACCTTTTTTACAGACCGGTACGATTGGCTTCATCTACACCACGAAGATTTCACCGGTCAGTACGGGAAGTTCTACGCCTCTTTTAAGAGCGCGGTCTGGTATCAACAACGGGTACGCATGTTCGAGCAGGCTGCCGCTGAAGCTGGATTTAGTCGAGTNGCCGAATATAAAGGCCAGGTAGCGAAGCTGATTCGTGACTATATTGCCGNTGGCGGCTTTGTCTTTGCTATGTGTTCGGCTCCTGAAACGATCGACATTGCACTGGCAACCGATGGCGGTGTCATCGATATTGTAGCCGCNGAACTGGACGGTTCCCCCATCGACTCAACCTACCGCCCCAAACTCCACATTGATGGGACACTGTGCTTCCACAATTTCAACCTTTATACCTCGCCCAATCGCTACGAATTTTCTAACATCGATAATCCAAGTCCAGATCTAAACGCACTGTCCGGTGTGGAGGATTTTATTTTATTTGAGTTCGCAGCTAAACACGACCCGATTCCAACCATGCTGACCCAAAATCACGTTGGTCGAGTTCCCGGCTATTTAGGGCAAACGACCGCCTTCAATAAAGATACTATCCGGGATACTGTCGTTATCCTGGGTGAAATCGACGGCACTAACTATGCTAAATATGTACACGGGAAACTGGGTAAAGGCACCTTTACATTTCTGGCTGGGCACGATCCAGAGGACTACCGACATCTGGTCGGTGAGGGACAAGTTCCCACTAACCTGGATCTGCATAAACATTCACCTGGCTATCGGCTGATCCTCAACAACGTCCTGTTTCCTGCAGCTAAGAAAAAGCCAAAAAAGACTTGATACCGGTATTTTTCTTTTGCTAGCTTAGAAATTGAGAATTGGGCCNGCACTATTCATCCTTCAAAAAACAGACCCAACGGTAGAAAGCTCTTGACANCCACTCCATACTTGACTTGTAATATNGTGAGGTGCCACCTGCAAGAACGATCAAAGTGAAACNTTGGTTGTGGCCTTTTTTTGTTATCAAGGCTTTGATAGCTTACCAGAAATACCGGATACGTTAAATCAAGTTTCCGATCGATCGAAGAATAATCTGGTTTGATTGGTGCACAGCAGAGTCGCCAGATCTAGACCTCANAATTTGATAAAGACGGCAGTCCCACCAAGTAAATANGCGGTATCTTCCGTCGTAAAAGCGGTGAACTCAGGCAAAAGATTTGGCTTCATTTTTGGGGCATGTTATAATAGCTAGCGAGATTAGTCCTCTATTCGAGGGCGATAACTGAGGAAAAACAATAAAATTATGGCACATACACTTCCAGAACTTCCATATTCATACCAAGCGCTCGACAATTTTGTTGGCGCACAAACCATGGAAATTCATCACAGCAAGCATCATCANGGGTACGTTAATAACCTCAATGCTGCTCTAGAAGGACTTGACGATTTGGCGGGATTATCAGTTGAAGATCTGCTCGGACAAATCGGTAGTGTTCCCGAAGACAAACGACAAGCCGTTATCAATAACGGTGGAGGGCATGCTAACCACTCTCTGTTCTGGGGGATCTTAGCGCCNAGTGGCACCGGCGGTGACCCTTCGGCTACGTTGCTAAACGATATTGTCTCAACTTTTGGATCAGCCGATGCTGCCAGCGAACTGTTTTCAACTGCGGCGGGAACCCGCTTCGGGTCCGGTTGGGCCTGGCTAGTGGTCGACAGCAGCGGCAGTTTGCAAATCTATTCCACTGCTAATCAGGATAGCCCCCTGATGCAAGGCGATACACCGATTATCGGACTCGATGTTTGGGAACACGCNTACTACCTTAAGTACCAAAATTTGCGCCCGTCTTACGTCAGTGACTTTATTGATGGATTCATCAATTGGAATACGGTCAACGAACTTTACGCCGCCGCTAAAAGCTAGCGCCGCTGGTTATTCCGCGGCCACAAAATCTGTTTGACAGCCCCNCGCTGATGNTGCGCACACCTGGACTTATGCGAAGAGGCTATGGATGAGAGACATAGGTCGTGCCGGCCTGTTAGAGAGAGGATTCACCAGTTAAAGGGTCTCCTCAGACACGATGGCTGAGTATCGCTCAGGAGTTGCTATCTTCAAGCTGTCGATCANTGGGCAGGGGAATCAATTGATGTTCGTGACCGCATCTGAATAAATATCCCACCGACAGGTGAGAAAAGTGAAGTGATACNGCGGAAAAGACTCGCTGAGCCTTCCTCGTCTCCAGGTCTGGATTAACTTCAGTCGGGAACGAGGCGGGCTTTTTTGTTGCCAATTCCCGTCCTAATGTCGATTAGAATGGTACTAATGCAAATCGACACTGGCATCCTCAAAGTTTATCAAAATAATAAAAATGAGAAGTTTGGCCTCCAGTTGGCGTTCTATTTTTATTTAGATGAACCTCGATAGACAGCCAATAATCGCCATTTTTCTCATTTGCCTCTCTACTTTGTTCCAACCGACCTCAGCCGGAGACGACCCCGCTTATNTGCAAGATCTTCAATTCATCCGTTCAGCCAGATCGGAGATTGTACCTNCACCTCCAAATGCGCCGGTTCGTGTTTCAGATCCAGTCGTCAGAAGGACCAACAAGCTCAACTTCGCACAAGTTGCGACTTCGGGTCTAATTCTCTTTTACCAAAAATTCATTTCATCTCAAGATCTACCCGTTTGTAATTTTACCCCCAGTTGCTCCCGGTTCAGCCAACTGGCAATTCAACGCTACGGGTTATGGAAGGGCTTAATGCTTACCGGCGATCGGNTCTTCCGGTGTAACGGGCTGGCCTATCAATACTACCTCCTTGACCATGAAACTGGTCGTTGCTATGACCCTATCGAGGCCTATAGCCCTAAAAGGAACTGAGATACCAAAATAGAAGGAGACCATTACTTTGTCAAGTTTTGGCACAGTTACAACCCATCAATTAGAGAACGGATTAAAGATATTGACCAAAGAGGTTCACGCTACGCCTGTNGTCAGCCTGTATATCTGGTATCGAGTTGGTGCTAGAAACGAGCGACCTGGCCTAACGGGAATCTCTCATTGGGTGGAACATATGTTATTCAAAGGAACCAAAAAGTTTCCCAAAGAGACCTTAAAGNGGGTGATNGAAGGGAACGGAGGCAAATGGAACGGCTTCACCAGCATGGACTATACCGCCTATTACGAAGTACTACCGGCAGATAAAATCGAAGTTGGATTGGCATTAGAAGCTGACCGTATGCAAAATAGCATTTTTGATCCGGAAGAGGTCGAAAACGAACGAACTGTTATCCTTTCCGAACGGGCTGGTGCAGAAAACTCGCCCNAGTTTNCCTTGCGGGAGGAGGTGCAAGCCACTGCCTACAAAGCGCATCCCTACCAGTGGGGCATCATTGGCTGGAACTCAGATCTACAGACCATGACCCGAGATGATCTCTACGGTTATTACCAACGNTGCTATGTGCCAAACAACGCCATCTTGGTGATGGTCGGCGACTTTACAACCGATCGATTGATGGAGCAGGTAAAAGCGCATTATCTACANCTCCCGGCCGGGCAACCGATTGGTNACCCAACCACCGTCGAGCCACCACAACGGGGTGAACGACGGGTCACGGTACGCAAAGAGGGACAACTGGCTTACGTCTCGATTGCCTACCATATTCCGCCAGCTAGTGATGCAGACCTGTATCCGCTGGACGTGCTATCGACTATTACCAGTTCCGGTAAAATCTCTCGTTTCTACCGAGAACTGGTCGATCGGCAAATCGCCACCTCAGCCTACTTAAGCCCAACCTTCTCCAAAGATGCGGGGTTGGCCTGGGTCACTGCCGAAGCCTGTGCCGATATTTCAGCCGAACAGCTGGAGGTCAGCCTGCTAGAACAGATGGATCGNCTTCAAAACGATCTGGTCAGTGAAGAAGAGCTAACGCGAGCCATCCGCCAGACCGAAGCTCAATTCATCTTTGCCATGGATAGCGTCTCNAGCCAGGCGGCACAAATCGGTTATTATGAGACCCTTGTTTCGTATAATTACCTCAACACCTATCTGGATCAAATTGGTTCCGTTACTCCATCGCAACTACGGGACACCGCACAAAAGTATTTCGGCGCAGACAACCGAACCGTCGGCCATTTCATCCCTCTGTTGCCAGAGATTGGAAGCTCAACCGNGGCNGCGGAGATCGNATAGATGGGCCAGATGGATCAGGTACGAACACGGCAGCAACTATCCAACGGGGTGACGCTGATTATCCAGGAGAACCATTTTAACCCCACAGTCTCGATTGTAGGTTATCTGAAAGCGGGCAGTATTTACGACGGTGCATCATTGTTCAACAGCGAGCAAAAACCACCACCANTGGGCACGGCCGATTTTGTGGCCGAGATGCTGATGAACGGAACCACTACCCGAACCTGGCAACAGATTGCAGGTGACGTGGAGTCGGTAGGTGCCACCATCGATATTTGGGGNCAACGGGAAACCATCGGTATTGTGTCCGATCTGTTGGTTCGCGATTTCGATACCGTTCTGGATGTACTACAAGACGTATTACGCAATCCCACTTTTCCAGTTGAAGAGATCGACAAACACCGTTACCAACTCCATAGTGCCTTTATGGCTTGGGAAGATGACACCTACAGTGTTTCCAGTCGAATGTTGCAGGAATTGGTCTATCCAGAAGATCATCCCTACCACCACCGTGTGCAGGGGACAGAAGATTCCATCAACCAGATCGCACAACAGACGTTGATCGATTTTCACGAGCGGCTCTANCGACCCGACCGATTAGTATTGGTCATCACCGGTGATGTGGACACTAATCAGGTGATCAGCAAAATGNGTGATGTTTTTGGNGATTGGTCGGTTGATCTGGGNCCAGAGACAGAGAGCGTGGTGGATCTATCAACTTGGATTCCAGAGGTCCTATTGAGTAAACCGACAAAACAGGTCCACTCCATGATGGACAAGTCGCAAGTCGACATTGCGCTGGGGCATAAAGGTGTGACTCGATCCAATCCAGACTGCGAAGCCCTCTACTTGATGAATCAGGTTTTAGGGGGAAGTGCGGGGATCGCTCGTCTCTTTAACCGAGTTCGTGACATACAGGGATTGGCCTACAGTGTGTGGAGTTCGCTGACTCCGGCTACCGGCGAGGGGGCATTTACGGCTGGTGCTGGCGTGGATCCAAAAAATGTGGATCGAGCAGTAGAAAGTATCGTACAGGAAATTAGGGCGATCAAAGATCAAGGAATCACGTCAGAAGAATTGAGTGATGTGCAGAACTTGACGGTGGGTAATTTTGTGCTAACACTGGAGACCAACAAAGGCGTTGCCTCCGCTTTATCGATTGCCCAACTACACAATTTGGGCTTGGACTATATCGATCNGCACGAGGAGATCTACCGNCAGATCACTCTGGATCAAGTCAATGCNGTAGCTCAGAAATACCTGTTTCCCGACCAGATTTGCTTAGCTATTGCCGGACCGTATCAGGCCGATATTACGACATCGGCGTAGTCGTTGTAGCTGGATAATCACAACAATCACAGTTAACGCCTCTGTGCATAATTTAGAAAACGTATACTCGCCCATAGGAGGAACCGATGCCTAGTGACGAAAAACGGTATAAAGATACAGCTGTTTCTATTTCTGAGATCGAATTTTTTGCCGACGATATCGATCCGGTTGAAGCCAGCCGGGTTTATCAAGCCTATGGTTGCCTAGTCGTGCGAGGATTGATGAAAGATTATGTCGAACAGATTCAGGTCGACATCGAAACCATTGCCCAGGAATCGATTGCTCAACTGGATCAAGCCCAGAAGATTGTTGAGGGATGGCGAACACCAAACGGGACACTATTTCTGCCTGCGCCGGAGGACTATCATCGGGACCGGCAAATCATGGTTCTGGCCATCCACTATCACAATAGCGACGTTTTTCGGCAGACCTCTCAAGACCCACGTGCCTTAGAGATTGTCCAAGCTATTCTAGGCGACGACTACGAGGTCTTCGGCAATGGTCAGAGCCTCTACAAAGAGCCGGCAGGTGGTCACTCTAAGTTGTTACACCAGGATTCAGCCTACTTTCAACATCGTTACCAGGGCCCCGTCGCTATCCTCAGTTATGTAGTAGACACCAATCTGACCAATGGGGCTTTATATGTGGTGCCCAAATCCCATCTATTGGGACGANTGAATCACATCGACACCTTTTCTCACCTTGGCTTGGCACCAGAAGAGTGGGACTGGGAGGATGCCTTGCCTATCGAAGGTCAGGCGGGCGATTCTATCTTCTTCCACGTCCAAGCCATTCACGGCTCCAAACAGAACTTTTCTGACCATCCACGCCCGGCCTTTATCAATCGTTACCGCGCCAGAAATGACGAAACCATTATTGGTGGTACCACGGTCGCCAATCGAGCTGAATCCGAAAGGCGTTACCAACAGTCGATGGCTTCTAAGCCCGAGTCAAATTCAGTCTAACCCTGTAGAACATCCTGAATTTCGGCTAGAAGTTGGAGGCAGGTTCGACCGTTTACCAGTTGTCGGTATAACGAAATCAGCCGATCCACAAAATCGCTGTTTCGGCTTAAGTCGACGGGTAAGGCCGAACCGGGTGGCGTCCATAGCTTGGTCTGAGCCAGGATTCGGCGCAGCCGTTGTCCAACGTCCTCTTGCCCAAACGCACCGATTAAAGCGTCCTGGATAAAACGGTTCGGATCTGCAATTTCATACCGTTGTCCCAAATCGGTCTGNCCGATGTAAGTGTCACCNTTNCTCTCAATCGGCGTCAGGAAGCGGAGCACAGTGGCAAATGAATAGGCAAACTCCGATCTAAATTGCGTGGTGGTGGTGTGATAGTTTGCAGACATNATAATATCTGAAGCCCTCTCCCTCAGTTTGACCGTTTCGTTGACATTGATTCGGGCGTTGCTATCCTCAATTTCACGGATACGGCGCACAAAATCCATGGTGTAGTCAAGTGCCTGACGACCGGGAATCGGAATATCCTGTGAAACCACACCTGCATATCCGCTCATTAACCGTTCTAGGTGCGGCCCAAAAAGCGGATGGGTTGAGGCTTCATTGACCGTTTCAATTCCAGACAAAAACCCTTTATGGGTGATCCCNGGTACGTGAACCGCATTCACCAGCAACAACTTCCAGTCGTGGAAAGGATCGATTGAGGCTTGACTGACAATCACACCGAATTTCTCCAACTTCTCGAAAGGTAATCTCAATCTGCAGTGAGGNTCATGCAAAACCAGNGAAATCAGCGGCAACGACTCGGTGTAGGTGATTAGCCGGTCCGGTCGGTCGATCTGGCTGATTGCTTCTTCCCGAATAGTGGTTGGTACTGCATCTGACTGTGGAACGATCCGGTCCCCCATCTGATCCAAAAAATCGACCCGATTTTTTAACCACTTGGTAACCTGAGAACTGGAAGTTGGGTAATTGTTAACTATAATCTCACGCAGAGTATGCCCATTATTTCGGATATTATCGGTATTTATCACGCTGATAGTACTTTTGGATCCGTGGTGGGCATGNTAGCGAGACAGGGTTTGGTGCAAGATATCCATAGCGATTTCACCTTTAGCGATACCAGCTTCAGTCACACCGACCAGAATCAGATCCAATTGANTTTCAGTTTGGCTATAAAACCGCTCCTGCCCCTCTGTCGTGGCCAAAGTGGTTGCGCCAACCACACTCTCGATTTGCTTAATCGCCTTGATGCCGTTCAGATCGAAGGTAACTACATGATAGATCCCATCTTGCTGATTAAAGGCCTCCGCCTTCTCTGATCCGCGTGGTTGACCGATATAGATGCCGCCGTGGTAAAGATTGTTTTTATTGAGATCATCGACAAACTGGTGGGTTAGCGCTCTTTGCAACCCGCCAGCGCCGATGGCCAAAATTTTGACCGGGTATCGATTCATTTCGTAGCTCTCTCTTTTTTTAATACTTTCCAAACTCCCGTACCACCTTCTACCTGGCTGAGATATTTTCAGGAGATACATCTATCTGGATGTTATGCACCAGGTTGAGGACAAATCTGCCGGCTCTAATTAGATCGAGNATTTTCAACTCTATCATTTTTCAAATGCAACTGGNTGAAAGGTAAGACCATGATTGCTGTCATAGAAGAGANAATGCTCTTAGTCGAAAATTCCCACTTCGCATTGTTGAGCAAGAAGNCTGCTACCGGACCAATAGCAACGAGAATAAAGTAGGCCACAANTCAATAAAGATTTAAACGGCCGTTGATTGGATCTTCCATTGCCTTAATNCCGATGTGAATTACATTGACATAGAACCNNACCAAGCAATAGACAAGAACGCAAACACTATCCAGTGCATTTAGACTTCTTTTTTTCAANTNAGTTAAGGGATATACTGACCTAAACCTGGTNGTTGTGCCTGACCNGTCGCGATCAGACATTTAGCTCGAAACATAGTNNCGAAAAACGGCCAGCATATTTTTTGCCGTTCGACTTATACCGAATTCTTGGTGAACAGTCTGTTTGCCATTTTTGCCCAGTTGCTGGCACAGATCCTNGTTTTGGATTAGTTCCAAGATGCCTTTAGCAGTTGCATCTGCTGACAACGGTTGAACCAGTATACCGCCTGCAGTTGCCTGGACGAGCTCTGGAAAAGAGCCGTGGTCCGGTAAGACAACTGGGGTACCGTTAGCTAAAGATTCAAGTACAAATAGACCTTTTGATTCTCGATAAACCGTTGGAACCGATAGTACGTGGATTTGGTTCAAAAACCGTATTTTCTGTTCTCGACCAATTTCTCCCCAATACTCGAAAGTATCGAAGATATTCCAGTTTCGCAACTGCTGGCAGATCTGATCAAAGTAGGCTTGATCCCGTGCTCCCAGGTAACCGGCCACTTTTAAGCGAATTTTATCTTTCCCCAATTTTTGCGTCAATTGATAAAAAGCCTCGACTAGNAGGTGTAATCCCTTCTCTGGGCAAATACGTGCTAGATAGCCGATTATAAACGGTTCTGAGTCCAGCTCTCGTTTNACTTCACCATGGCCCTCGAGATTAAGGCCAAGTGGTACAACATGAATCTGGTCTCTGGGTGTCCCTGTGTACTTTGCCATATGGCCGGCGTAGTAGTGACAGGAAGCGAAAAAANCGTCGATATCGCCAGACTTGTCTTTTAGCAGTTCCATGGCCTCAGATTTGTACGGCTCAATCAGATCATCTAAAAAGATGTCTTCCCCTTGAAATCTGCAAACCACCGGNACACCAACTTCACGTTTGATTTCAGCCGCCATACCAACAAACATTGAATTGGTAAGTTGAACAATATCAGGTTGATAGTCGGTTTTCAGCCACTGAACTAGCTTACAGAGTTCTTTCCTCTGTTTGCCGTTTTCGCCTTTGAGCATAGAAACGGTTAGACTACCCAGATCCTTGGCATTGGTCGAGGCACTCAACTTAGAGACGCTGTTGAGTAGAGTCGAGCTATCAAAAAGTCGGTCTAAAAGCCAGGGTGTATGTCGGAAAATAGCCGACTTCTGTTGGAGGTAGACGTTGATACCCCCGAAAAAAATACGGTCAATGCTGACATCTTCTTCATCGGTCCTAAGAGGAGTGTAGGTCGGGATTAGGGCTACCTCGTGCTCTTGCTTAATTAGTTCGCTAGCTAGGGTGTTATCGTGGATACAGGTGCCACAATACATTCCCGCAGCGCCAGCCGCAATGTAAGCGATTTTCAAGCCGTCCTCCAGTTTATCAGTCCAACTTCAATAATGATACCGATTACCAGTAGCCGAAACCAAATTTTTATGCTAACCAGCAACACAAAAGCTGTACTGGTACAAAGGGATCCTTGCTAAAACGGAAGCTCCGCTCTTTTTAAATTTCCTACTAAAATACGGATAGATTTTTCCAAATTATGGCGTGTTGGGTAGATAGCATGAATACGCCTATATGCCACCGTAGTAGGATGTGGATCACATTCGATTTCCCTGATTAGAACAGAGGAATGGCCAAAGCCAAAAACCGTAGGTTATCTAACTGAGTCTCAACTGGTAAAGTAAACAGAAAATTCCACTATTTGATTTTTTGAGATCAGCATTTTTCTACCACCACTTAAATCTCCTTTTTGGTTTTCTGAGGGCAAAGCAGGTAGGGGAAAGACAATGGCTCCAGTTCAGTTTCTGATTGGAGCGAGCACGTAGATATTTGTTTTGCCCCTGCCGCTATCCAAATAGCTAGGCTCACCCACCGGCCCCAGGAAAGAGTAAACCTATACCCCCTACCCGAGTTGGCTATCATTCTGAGCGAAACGGAGAATCTAGGTTGTGGTTAAGAAGTGATGGTTAAGAGGTAATGAGTCAGCGATGTGGGCGATTCCAGGTTTATTTGTTTGTCCGTCATGTAAGTCTTGGCTTTCCTGTGCGTGCCGACGTGCAGTCGCCTTTCCCGTTCGGGGAGGTTCGTAAACAGATAAACCGTATGTCCCTTTCTTGCATCTTTGTAAGCCAAAACCAACAGCCCGTTCTCCATGGACTGCTCCTCAGCGAACGATCGCTCTATACCGTCATATTGGAGACTCTCGATATGGCCGTCCATTTCCCCAGTTTTGTCCTTGGGACCCGTCGTCCAGGTAAAAAGCCCATTCTTGACGTGGCACTGGGTGATGGCCGTTCACCACTGCCACGATTTTTAATGGCATAGGGTAAGACCATTGTGTGGATGATCCTATCCACATACAGGGCCGTTTTCATCGTCAGGTTTCGACGACACCTCCCCCGTCGATCTCGTTGTTTTTATGCAGGATGTAGTATTCACTCATCCAGTAGCCAAGGTCAGGATTAACACTGTTCAGGGCATTCCAGACCATCTGCCGGTATTTTACTCGCTTGTCCAAGGGCAAGACTGAATAGTAGCTGTGAGCGGAGATTGTCTTCTCTACGTTGGGCAGGACTCAGATACACCAAAAGTCAAGTAAATGATAAGGTCTTACCATGTACTTAATCCAGCATACGCTGGAGCAAAAGGTAAAAACACCTCTGCTATCATCATTTTATATTCTTGGTAGTTAAATATAGAACGCCGCCCCCATAAAGGTTGACTTATCGCAATGCGTAAATCGGATAACAATGAATTATCTACAGGCAAGGCAATTAATTCAAATGGCTGACGCGAAAACTTAGGATCATTAAAAATCACACTGCCTAGTGGCTTATCTTGCAAATTAGCCAGATCATTCACTCCATCCTCAAATAATGCTTGTGGCATGATAGTGTGAGCAAACACCCATGGCACATCGTCACCGGACAAAATTACTTCTCTTACGATAACGAGACTTGAGTCGCAATCTATCTTCTCTGCATCCGCCAGAGAAACAGACTCGTTTTGGTAACCGATTACCTCAAGCTGAAAAGTGTGACAATGATCCTGCAAACGCTCAGTAAGCGAGCCCGTATTCAATAGCCAGTTTTTTAGCGTAGGGCAGCTCACTTGGCAGTCTTGAGAAGAGTGCCATTGCCCTGAGATATTCACTGGGAATTTGATGTTACTGTTCAATGAGCGACCAGGTGAAACGACTATCAAACATCATATACTGCCACCGACACCAGATGATGCGGAATCGTATTATAACAGATAATCGTCAAAGATGAACAAACGACCCAAAAGGGCATCGTTTTATCCGCTCCAATGGTGAGTACATTACAAAAAACGCCCAGAACGCATTTTATCCATCCTTTCCAGATCATTACTCTATAGCTCCATTTTATCTCCTCGCTTCTTCTGAGCATTCATTTACTACCGCGAAAATAACTGGACTGGCCTTCGGCTTATAGCCGTGGTGCCACCTTTACCCGAGGGGACACCACGGTTACCTTTATCACTCTCCTGCCTTCGACAAGGGGAATGTGATTTGGGCGGGATATTCACACCAAGATTCAGGTTTGACCTATTACCGTAAATATTATAATTTCAGCGGATAACGTCTAAATTACCACGCGATCTAACATAACCCATAACTAGAGGCTTTAAAAGGTATAAGAGTTCAAAAACAGACAGATAATTGATACTATTCAGCCAACCGACGAACGTTTTGTCTAGACGAAAAAATAAAATTTCGACGTCTTATAAAACAAACTCGTGCCTAGGACGTCTATCATAATAAGTAGTACCAGCTATTTTACTAATTCGCTATAAGGATCTAAAANCATCATGTTACAACTGGCTAAAATCAGGTTTGCTCTGTTGCTGTTACTAGCCTNTTGCCTAGTCGCAACCCATGTAGTAGCAACTTCGCTTCCTTATGCCGATGCCGGGCTGACAGACAGAGAAGCGGCAGCACATCTTCTAAATCGTTTCACCTTTGGCCCCCGACCCGGCCAAATCGATAGGGTGATCGAGATAGGGTTGAATAACTGGTTTCGTCAACAGATTGAGAGTGAAAACTCAACTGGAGGNCTAGATCTCCGACTGGCGCAGTTAGGAATTACCAACATGACGACCTTCCAGATCCTGAGCCGTCATCCCAGTAATGGAAGCCTTCGGTCAATGGCGATTCGGGATGGCGTAGTTCTTGAAAATATCGCTGACCTGGAGGCTGATCAGCTAAAAACAAAACTTCAAGGGTACGCCAAANAGCATGGATTTCGATCACAATCCCTGTTAATGCAAGAGCTAAAAGAGCGAAAAATTCTGCGGGCGGTTTACACTGACAACCAGTTAGTCGAAGTTCTGACCGATTTCTGGTTTAACCACTTCAATGTCTCAACNACCCATGGTCAAGCGAAACCGTGGATTCCATCTTACGAGGAAGTAGCAATTCGTCCTCATGTCTTAGGTCGTTTTTACAATATGTTGGAAGCAACCGCTAAGCATCCCGCTATGCTGTTTTATCTGGACAACCATCAATCGAATGCTGAAGAAAGTGCAACCGCTAAAGCTAAGAGAAAGCGAAGGAGAACCCGAAAATCTCTACTAAACAAAACATCATCAGGAGTAGCGAAGAGCGAAGAAAACATGNTGAGCCGCNAAGCCATAATTCCGAAACNAAACAAGAAGCAGGGGATTAACGAGAATTATGCCCGTGAGTTACTGGAACTCCACACGCTTGGCGTTAACAGTGGGTATACTCAAGCCGACGTGGTTGCAACGGCTCGCGCCTTGACCGGCTGGNAGGNCAACGGAAAGTACCTGAATCGCATTAAGAAAGACAGAAATAGTGACAATGCGATCAACTCCTTTGCTTTCGTTAAAAACAGCCACGATATTAACCCCAAAACTGTTTTGGGCCAGCGTCTATCGCCCAATCGGGGAATAGCAGATGGTAAGCAAGTCTTAGATATCGTAGCTCAACACCCTTCAACCGCACGGCACATTGCACGGAAGTTCTCAGTTCGATTTGTCACAGAGGATCCAACCGAGGTCTACATTAACCGATTGGCACAGATTTTCCTGTCCAGCAGTGGCGATTTGCGGCAGATGATAGAAGGAATCGTAACCTCGCCGGAGTTCTGGGCAGAAGCCAAGCGTTACCGAAAGACCAAATCTCCCTTTCGTTTTGTCGTTAGCGCGCTCCGTATTACCGCAGCTGAGATAAAATCGACCAGGCAATTATCCAATTGGATTGCCCGAATTGGTGAGCCTCTTTACGCTTGTCAACCGCCAACTGGTTATGCCGATACAGGAGGATACTGGATCAATTCCGGTTCAGTATTAAATCGGGCTAATTTTGGAATGGATCTGTTTACCGGTAAGATCAGGGGAGTTCGAGTAAAACTGGCGGAAGATTCACCGAAGCAGTTGCTGTCGGAGCGAATACAATCACTCTGCCTGAGTCTATTTCCCAGTCGGGATACAGAAAAAATGTGGCGGCAAATTGGACAGATACTATTGACCTCTTCTCCAGAATTAAAACCAGGTCACAAACAGACGNAAGCCAGACGTCAACAAACAGCACAAATTGCGGGACTAATCATCGGTTCGCCTCGATTTCAGGTCTATTAAAGAGTTGCAACCTTACAGGAGTCAATAGAATGTGGACGAGAAAAGCATTTCTNAAGTCATTGGGAATTGGTCTGTATTCAATTTCTATCGGTGGTGTTCCGCTGTTTTTGAATCGAGCGGTNATCGCGTCTTCCGACGAGGAGCGTCGCCGAAAAACTCTAATTGTCATTTTTCAAAGAGGTGCCATGGATGGATTGATGGCGGTTTCACCCTTTAAGGATTCGAACCTGAAAAAGATGCGTCCGACGTTGATGATGAACGTTGGCCACAGCGACCAGTCCCTGATAGATCTCGACGGTTCCTTCGGCCTGCATCCGGCTTTCAACTCTATGTTACCTTTTTTTACAAACCGAGAGCTTGCCATTGTGCATGGCGTAGGATCTCCCTACCCGACACGCTCTCATTTTGATGCCCAAAACTATATGGAAAGNGGTACCCCGGGTATTAAAGGAACTCAATCTGGTTGGCTGAATCGGGCTGTTGGCTTGCTGGATCGCGAAGGAACACCCTTGCGATCAGTTTCTGTAACCAAACGTCAGCCATTTGCCATGCAGGGCGACGAGCCAACAGTGGTCATTCCCGATTTAAGAAGTTTTGGTCTAAGATCCGGTCATCAGACAGTCAAGAATATCTATCAGACACTATACTCGAAAACTGGATTTGAGGCTTTACGGGATGCAGGCCAAGAAAGCATCTCGGCCATGAAAATGATCTCAGCCATTAACGCCTTCGGGGACCGNCCTGNCAAGGGCATCGTCTACCCTAAATCGGGGATCGGTAACAACCTNCGCCAGATCGCACAACTGATTAAAGCCGATGTAGGTCTTGAAATCGCCTTTACTGANATGGGCGGCTGGGACACACATCGGCGCCAGGGAACAACGGCTGGTTCCTTTGCACGACAGGCTAAAATCCTGGCTGACTCTGTCGTTGCTTTGTGGCGAGACTTGGAAGATCACCGCCAAAATGTGGTGCTGATGACCATGACCGAATTCGGACGTACCGTGCGTGAAAACGGTTCCGGCGGCACTGACCATGGTCGTGCCTCTTGTCTCTTCGTCCTTGGGACTCAAGTGGATGGGGGTAAAGTTCACGGGCATATTCCGGTTTTGGCACCAAAGGCACTCGAAGATCAACGAGATCTACCTGTAACCACCGATTTNCGTTCAGTTTTCACTGAAGTCGTCGCGCAGCATTTGTCTGTTAAAAACGATACAATTCTCTTTCCCGGCTGGTCAGGTAGACGACTGCCACTTCTAAGTTCAGCATATTCCCACAAATAAATTCGGAGGATACAAAGGTAGTANGCACCTTTACTGAATTCAAGTGAAAATTGCCAACCGTGGCTATCTGATCACCTTCTAGTCCAAGAGTTGGGACACCAACTCTTAAAATGTTTCGACTGGCGTTTCTATCCCATGATGTGTGGCACCGAATGTTTCTTAAATCTTAGTTTCAAGAATCAACCTGAGATTTGAATTTAGATGTATTACGAGTATAGCTATCCCGAAAAAGTTTCCTTTACACGGTGCAGTCACGAGTAGCCCATAAAAATATACACCCTATCTGAATGGTGACTAAAAAAGAGTCTGAATTTTTACCCTAACTTGTAGCGATTNCACTCCACCGTTTAAGATGCCAGAAAGCATTTTCGACTCTAGTCCGCATTTGGTATCAATCTTGGTTGTCATTTCTCTGATATTTTCTATCTTTCTTTGGCGCAATANCGGGCTGCAT
Organism: Candidatus Poribacteria bacterium; assembly: GCA_002699335.1. The sequence goes on along the minus strand of PACG01000073.1, from coordinate 16,723 downwards.
CTCAGCTTGATGGGCTGTTTGAAGAATAGCCTGGCTATCATAACCCCTATCTGCCAGTAAGTACTGAGTCTGGATTCCTGGTCTCAGAGATTCAGCTTGACAACAATCTGCTGTTGTGCACGTCCTAATAATCGCTCTGATCGGCCGACCCTTTTGATCCACGGCCAAATGTAATTTTGTGTTGAGCCCTCTTTGGTCCGACTCATCTTCTGATTCCCTTTGACCGCAGCCGCCACATGTGGGTCAACTTTGATCTGACTGGCCTCTATCATTAACCACTCTTATTTCTCCACCTAATAAAATCGACGGTGGGTATGGCTCCATCTCCCATACCTTTCAGCTAAATCAGGCCAGGCTGCCCCGGCGCTGAATATCCGAAAGCCTCCAGTTATATAATTGACGATTATTCTTAGCTATTCCTGCCCATAGGCCCCTTGGTCCAGGTGATAGTGGCTCTAATAACTGCAATACTTTGTCGGATATATGGTGTCTGTCTGGAACTGATCTCATTTATCTACCCCTTAATCTTTTTTAGGCTGTTATACCATTTATCTCCTGACTACACTACCTAGGCGAGATGCACTTCGATCATCGCGGTAGATANACAACAGTTTACGTTGGCATTTCTGAGATAGCTCTTTTAGCGATCGAATCTGTTGATCGCTATGCAGTGGCTCGATGTAGAGAGCACTCTGGAACTTGTGGCCAGATAATCCCTGATAGTAGTACATTCCCTAGTCAACCACCGCGCAGAAATAGTTCGAGGCTAATTGTGGATTTTGCAAAATGCGATGTNAATCCATTTTCGACCAGTCGTCGTGTTCTCTTACATGTTGCCGGGAAAAACCGACAAAAAAGTAAATGTTCGCTAGAATAAAGACTATCAAGGAAACCGTACTAACGTGTCGAAATTTCGGTTGGATGTCGGTTTTGAGTAGGCCAAAAGCGGGCAAAAGGCTCAAGNCTANGAACGGTAAACAGAGTACTACATGGTGCATAGTCCAAGCTCTTTTAGTCNACAGAATGATGGTAAAAGTACCAATCCACGCCAGATAAAATAAGAGTACCTTGACCCGGTGCCACCACCAACTTCTCCAGACTCCTAACGCGACCACCAGTGGNGATAAAAACAGGATTATGCTATAGACTTTAGTGAATAGATTTGGGCCATCGGGGACAAAATACGATGCGTTGATTCAAAAGGATTTAGCAAAACTTTAGTCACACTTCGTCCTAGGACGAAAGTGGGCTGAAGCAGTTGCTTGAATTGGTGAGATTCGCCATTTCGCACCTGTTCTAGGAAAGGATAGTGTTGGCTGTTGTTTGGGCTAGAGGAGAAAAAGATCAGACTTAAATAAAGCTAACAACAAAACCGTAGCTCCACTAATTTGCATCACTAAACGACTAACTTGGCTTGATTGAGGCCACCGGGGAGTTCAGGTATCATTGAGACAGAATTGCCCTTAGTTTCTAGCAGTTGAATCAATATTCGATCAGTCAGTAAGACCACAAAAATGACCAGCAAGCCCGGCAATAACCAGAGATAGGTTACCTTAGCCCAANCNCCCACAAAACAGCTACAGCGATCCATAGCGGATATTCCCACTCCAGGTTTTCCAGCCACTTTCTAATTGACCAGAAGATCAGAAAAATACTGGTTGTGGTATAGGAAACAGGACCAGCGTTAACCACATGCTGAAAGGAATAGCGAAAAAAGAGACTAGCAAAGTCAGTAGAACGGGTATCTAAGATTGAAAATTCGTGATAGGACAATCGATTNCATTAACAGAGATAACAGTCCAACCAGGCGAGTCGAAATCGGACTTTTCCAGATTAGAAAGAGTAGATAGTAGATCAGGGAAGAGACGCTTCCCTGGTAGCATAAGACCTGAGAGGCAAGATCAGACCTGTATTCAGTAAGTTGAGATCATAACTCACAATTTTCTCGAAAGGTATTGAGAACATTATACGGGTAGTGATGCGACGTGATCGAATGGTAGTGACAACACTCGCCCATGTTATAGGGCGCTATCTTAGCGGAGCAAATCGCTAGTAGCACTAACAAACCGATCAAGCCCAACAATTTCCCAATCTGAAGTTGTCGATCTCGATCCATCGGAGATTCTACCAATCAATGCTGATTGTAACCCAGTAAAAACAATTTTACAAGCAACGTAGGCCTAACGCTGAAGTTACGGCCGAGTTAGCCAGCCATACTTAGAGTTTAGATTTCCCAATCAAGTCAGGGGCATACTAGGTTGAAGGACAGACAAATTTCTAGAACTAATCGCAGGCACAACTCTAACGGAGAGTGAATAGTGAAGCGACTTTCTCTGGTCCGGCTAACTAGAGGTTGGTTGGCCAACCCCCAACTGATTCGAAGGCACTCACCTCTCTCCGAGGAAGCGAGGATCGGCTCCCTGCGGTCAGGTCGAGGACAAGCCTAAAACTCAGNCCCATGGAGAGGAGAGTTTTTCTCACGTCAAGTCAGTCGTCACTTGACGTTGGTCAATTCCTCAATGGCCAACATGGCCTCTTTGGCTGAGACCGGCGGGGGNTGGCCGCAAATAGGTGCCACCACGCCAACTTGTTAGCGTGGTGGCGTTTGCTTTTTGTTCTTCTTTTTTGATTTTTGTGACGCTGCCGTATGTACTCGCCGGCTTGGACAAGTTGATATCTGCTTCTTTAACTTGGGCGTGGTTCTTTTCCTTCAGCTCTCATCTTTTCCTCCCGAACAGCAATTAGTTCTAACGCGTCATCAAAAGTGACTTTCATCGGATCTTTGGCGGTGGGAATAGTAGCGTTAATCTGTCCGTCAGTGACGTAAGGTCCAAAGCGACCCATTCGAACCTCAATCTCTTTTTTGGTCAGTGGGCTTAGTCCCAACTGTGCTAATGGACCTTGCGCTGACCGTCGTCTCCGCTCAGCAGGCCTAGCTAAAATCTCCAATGATTCTTCCAAAGTTAGTGTTAGCAGTTGCTGGTGATTCTCTAAAGATCTGGATTCATTTTTACCATCCTGACGTTTGCAAGAGACGTAGGGACCATAAGGGCCATCTTGGACCGTAACATCGGTTCCAAATTCCGTATGTATTCCTAAGATTCTTGGGAATGATAAGAGTAACTCGGCTTGCTCCAGAGTGAGCGTTTCCGGTTCCATTTCAGGCCATAGACTGGCCATCTTGGGTTTCTTTTTCTTGGATCCCTTCGCTTCTGGATCTATATCGCCCAGTTGAGTGTAAGGGCCGTAACGTCCATTTTTGAGGAAAATCAATTCGCCGGTTTCGGAGTGTCTTCCCAGTTCGCGATTGGCACGAGACGCCTCGGTTAATAGATGGTCTGCTTGCTCAGCACTGAGTTCGTCTAATACAATCTCGTCGGTTACATAAGCTTTCCGCTCTGTTTCACCAACCTGGATGTAGGGGCCATACCGACCGACCCTGGCAACGACTTTCTCGCCTTCGAGTTCCCCGATGTCAAAAGTCGAGATTGCACGGGCATCGATGTATTCGGCACTGATAGCTAGTTTCCCTTTCAAACCTAGCTCTTCCACACTGAGATCGATCTTTTCTTCATCCGGNACCTGAAGATCCTTACCGAAGTAAAACTGATGCAACCATGGTTGTGATGTTCGTTCTCCACTGGAGATTAGATCTAGGTCCCCTTCCATTTGAGCAGAGAATTCGTAGTCCACCAACCGTGAAAAGTGTTTTTCNAACAGCTGATTGACCGCAAATCCAGTTAGGGTAGGGATNAGTGCGCTACCTTTTTTCCACGCATATCCACGNTCCTGAATAGTCTGAATGATAGCGGCATAAGTTGAAGGCCGGCCAATCCCCTTTTCTTCCAGAACCCTAATCAGGCTAACTTCGGTATATCGGGCTGGTGGTTTAGTATGATGTTCTAGAGCTATGACCTGATTTGCGGATAAGGTCTGTCCTTTACTTAATGGCGGCAAAACGCGTTCCTTTTCCTCAGGTAATGTAAATGTTTGTTCGGATCTTTTCACCTCTGGTAGATTATTCACCTCGACTTTCAAGAAGCCGTCAAATTCAATCACTTTACCGGAAGCAGAAAATACNGCTTTCCCTTTCACTGGTTGACCAGACTGATCCTGTATGGGTTGAGTAACCTCGGTCTCAAATAAGATTCGTGTTCGTTGTCCGGTCGCATTTTTCATCTGGGAGGCCAGTGTTCTTTTCCAGATGAGTTCGTAGAGTCGGATGGCGTCATCGTCCAGTTCAGTTCTAATCTGATCTGGCCTCTGAAAANCCTCTCCCGCCGGTCGGATTGCTTCGTGTGCTTCTTGTGCCCCCTTAATTTTTTTGTGATAGTTTCGTTGTTGTGACGGCAAATACTGCGAGCCAAAGAGATCTTCGATCTGAGCCCGGGTCGCTTGGATAGCTTGCTCAGATAAAGTCATCGAATCGGTGCGCATATAGGTGATATAACCGTTCTCGTAAAGTCGCTGCGCCACTCGCATAGTTCGATTGGCAGTGAAGCGTAACTTGCGCCCTGCTTCTTGTTGCAGTGTAGAGGTAATAAATGGCCCCGACGGTTTTTGCGTAAAGGGGGTTTGGCGAACCTCTACCACCTCGAACGATTGGTTGAGTAGTTGTGTTTTTAGATCTGTTACCGATTCCAGGTTTAGATGCAAGATTCTATCTGAAACAGCGACATTACTGAGTTGACCGGTTGTAGGCTCAAAATCTCTTGATTGTGCGACTCGTCGTTGATCTAAGCTGACTAATACCGATTCAACGTCTCCATCTGTTTCTTCCAGATGTGCTCGAAGTGAACTGAAACCGGCGCTACGAAAAGCGATCCGCTCTCGCTCACGATCTACAATCAGGCGGTTAGCAACAGACTGTACGCGCCCAGCACTAAGCTTGGGTTTAATCTTGATCCAAAGTAGAGGAGAAACTTCGTAACCGTAAAGCCGATCTAAAATGCGGCGTGCTTCCTGCGCTTCGACCAAGCGGAGATCTATCTCTCGTGGGTTAGCTAGGGCTTGTGTAATAGCTTGCTCTGTGATTTCATGAAATACCATCCGCCGAACCGGAATCTTTGGTTTGAGCAGTTCAATCAAATGCCAGGCAATCGCTTCACCTTCTCGATCTTCGTCAGTTGCTAAGTAAAGTTCACTAGCACCTTTAAGTAGATCTTTTAATTTTTTGATCTGTGCTTTTTTCCCTTCAGGTACAATGTAGAGCGGTTTGAAGCTGTTTTCGGTATCAACTCCGATTCTGGCCCAACTTTTTTTCTTATATTTTGCTGGAATTTCGCTAGCTTTGGAAGGGAGATCTCGGACATGTCCAATAGAGGATTCGACCAAATAGTTGTCCCCTAAAAAACGGGAGATAGTCCGGGCTTTAGCTGGNGATTCGACGATAATTAGTGCTTTATTCACTTGAGTCCTATTTATTTTTATTTTGAATAACTTTGATTTAATTAACCCAATCAAGAAGACTGACTAGAAAGGATCGCATTTGATGACGATGAACGATGCAATCAATCATGCCGTGTTCGAGTAAAAATTCTGATTTTTGAAAATTGTCTGGCAGTTGTTCGTGAATACTAGCCACCGCACGAGGGCCAGCAAAGCCAATCCGGGCATAGGGTTCAGCAATAATTACATGACCGAGAGAAACAAAACTGGCAGTTGCACCACCGTAAGTCGGATCGGTGACAATTGAAATATAGAATAAGCCAGCCTCTGAATGACGGACACAAGCCGCGGCCGTTTTCTGCATCTGCATGAGTGCAAGCGCGCCTTCTTGCATTCGCATACCACCGCTGACTGAAACAGTGATGAGTGGCAACCCATTTTGGGTGGCACGCTCAATAGTTCGGGTCAATTTTTCTCCCGCAACTGCCCCCATCGTTCCACCGATAAAACCGACATCGCCGATGGCTAAGCTGACCCGATGGCCACCGATTTCGCCTTCACCTGTTAGCAATTCATAGGGAAGTCCCGTTTTTTTGATGTCGCGCTCAAGTTTGCTCTCGTAGTCAGGAAAATTGAGCGGGTTGATGGAGTAGAGGCCAGTGTCATTTTCAACAAATGTCTCCCGGTCGGCCAGTAGGTCCAAGCGCTCGCGCGCACCAAGAACAGCATGGGCGTCACAGGCCGAACAAACTTTGAGTGCCTGAATGAACATCTCAAGTGGTATTTCAGCTTGACAACCCCGACAAATAATGGTCTGGTCAGTTTGTGCGATTGCGCGCTCTGCAGCCATTTTTAACTTGCTTCCTTCAATCTCTAACTTGGGTTTTTTAGCCTGTCCGGCTGTCGGGTTCTGGTTGGCGGGGCGAACGCCTAATGATACCTGTGCCGATTATGATTGTCAAGAGAATGGCAATTCCTCCCGGNACCTTGGAAAGACAAGGAAATCAAGCCTTCTTCGCAGCCAGAAACCCTTTTGGCACGGAGAGCCGGTTAGTTCACCGAATCAGCTTGGTGGGTGAATACTCGATTGGAAAAGTATTGGTGAGCTTGTTGTACCACAGATTGGATCTGCTGCTTTACCATCGATTCGTATTCATATCTGCTGTGATTTGACCTTGAGCAAGCAAGTAGCGATAAGAACTCGGTGTTACCGGCCGGACCTTGAAGGGGAGAGTAGGTCAATCCAGCTATACTCCAACCAAGTTGATTAACTTCCGCTTGAATCCGTTTAATCACTTCCACATGCACGGTGGCATCACGAATAACTCCGCCTTTGAGTACTCGCTCTTTACCGGCTTCAAACTGAGGCTTGATTAGCCCGATGATCTGAGCCGATGGAGACAAAAGATTTATAACAGCGGGTAGAACTTTAGTCAGGGAAATNAAAGAGACATCAATTACNGCNAGGTCNGGNGGACGGTCGATTAGACTTGGGTCAATGTGTCGAATGTTGGTGCGTTCGATCACTTTGACCTGATCCGTATTTTGACGAAGTCGCCAGGCGATTTGGCCATAACCAACATCCACGGCATAGACAAAATCAACACCGTGCTGCAATAGGCAATCGGTAAACCCCCCTGTTGAGGCACCAACATCAATCGCGACTTTCCCTTGTATCTCGACCGGGAATATGGTGAAGGCCTTCTCTAATTTCAGTCCGCCGCGACTGACATATTTGACTGGCGTCTTAAGACTGACCTGAGCATCGAGTGGAAACAGCTGTCCAGGTTTGATCTGTTTGGACCTGATCTGATGATAGCCAGCCACCAAAACTTCACCTGCTAAAATCAGATGCCTAGCTTTTTCCCGACTCTCGACCAATCCTTTGGTAACCAACAGTAGGTCTAGCCGTTGCTTCTCAACTTTCACTGATCCTTTGGTTCCGGTGGAGGCTCTTGCTCGGAAACATCCGAAGGTTCTTCGGTATCTTCGACCAGTCGAACCATCTGATTTTTCTCCAACTTGCCGAATCCTTCCAGGATTCGCACTTGCGACAATCGATCGGTTTGAACGTCAATCACTTCAACCTGACCGATAGGAACAGAAACATACCCTAATAGATCACCAGAATCCGGGTCAACCAGAGGTTTAAAAACATTGAACTTCTGACCGCCTTTGGTACCTTTGGCCGAACCGAGATTNATGTAGGTCAGTGCCGGGTTGTCAGCATCGGTGTAAAGGATCTTGCCAATAGGGATTTTATTTTTGGCAGAAGGCGTTGATTTTTGAATGGCACTCGGGTTGGGGTTGGATTGAGCGTCTAGTTCTGGACCGATGGTTTCCCGCAGAGCGGTCACAACTTTTTGAAGGGTTNCGTTGGTGACTATACCAAAGAGAGTTCTATCGTAGGTCGGCGTTCCAAATTGGATCTGTTGTAATTGATCGGGGGCAACGATTGGTCTAAGCTTATCTCGTTTTTTTTGTGCTTCTGTTTTAGGGGTCTGTCCCAATTGAAACTCAGACCCTTGCTCGGTCATCATGGCTCGTAGAGCCGCAACCCTGGCCCCGCCAAGCTGATGTCGGTCTCGCTCAGATACTTTGCGAGTAGCGACCNTAGATCCAGATCGACCATANATATCTACCTCCAGGTCAATCCGAACGATATAGACATAACCAACTACCTGAATTCCACTAGAAAAACTACCACCTAGTGTTCGTCCTTGTGCACCACCTTCCAACATGGTTCGGGAGACATTAGCCCTTATGCGTTCTTGATTGAAATGGCGGATATCCCCAACAATCAGTGCGTCCGCATCTATTTTGGTCGCCAATTCAGCTCGCTTTTTCTCTTCTCTGAGCAAGTTTTTTTTTGATAGTCCTAAAGCGGCCATGCCATCCAAGATCTCGTCCTGAGTGATGGGTTCATAGACTTCAGTTTGATCCAGATGCCGATTCATCATCCGCCGAAAACCAACTTCTAGATCCCATTCGTTGGCTCTTTTTTTCCTACCCCAAAAATATTCGATTGGCCCAACAGGTATGAAGCCACAACCCGTACTTGAGTTAAATAGGCTGTGGTTCTCAAAATATAAAACGGCAACCCGCTTAGACTCCATTTCTGCGGTAGCGACAGCCAAGAAAACAGTCAACAAGAATAGGGCAGCTAAAGTGAGAGTAGTGGGGCGGNAAACAGCTCGTCTAGGATTGAGCATAATTCTGATACCCCACTTCTGATAATCTCTTGGCCTTCTTGGCTACACCGGTTGCCAGTTCCCGCTTATAGGTTTCNAGTTTAGGGCGCAGATGGCCTGATTTCAAGGCCAAGATNTGCACNGCTAAAATACCTGCGTTTCTAGCCCCACCAGAACCGATCGCCATTGTGGCAACAGGGATACCAGGTGGCATTTGAACTGTGGCATACAGCGCATCTACGCCGTTGAGTGGGCCGCCATCAATTGGAACCCCAATTACCGGCAAGATAGTGTGTGCTGCTATCACCCCGGCCAAATGTGCGGCCCGTCCTGCGCCGGCGATAATTACCTCGATGCCTCGATCGATGGCCGATTCCGCATAAGCCATAGTAGCCGCGGGAGATCGGTGGGCAGACGAAATCGTGATTTCGTAAGGGACTTCAAAGAGGTCAAGAATCTCAGCGGTTTCTCTCATTTTATCAAGGTCTGAATCACTGCCCATCACAATGCTGACCACAGGGGTTTTATTATTTGAATTCTGCATGGACTTTTACTAACTCCGAAGGTAATGTACTATTCAAAATTATAGATCTGACTCTACTAAAATAATCGGTATCCAACAGAACAAGTTTACCGTCAACCCAACTTTAGTTAGCCCGATCGGAGGAATTCCTGTTGGAATACTCACAACTCAGGATTGCACTAACCGTTGGTACTGCTTTTCAGACTAGTCATTGACACTTGCTGGTAGGAGGTGTCTTTCTCAAACCTTTTTCCGGCCTTTTCTTACTCCAGGTGACCTAAATTTTCTTTCTTTCGGTATCTCAACACACCATCTGGAGAAAAGTCCATAAACACCTACATGTAGGCGTTACAATACTCCCTACTTCANTCGGCAATCTCTAAAAATCGGTGATAGACTTGGTTCCACTGTTTGGTTTCGGCCGGCTCGTAGGTCTGCACCTGAAAAGAGTTTTTGATAATCTGACGGGCTTCCGTTAGCGAACTGATTTCTTTTGCTGCTATCGCCTGTACGGCAATGTTACCAATAGCAGTGGCTTCGACAGGCCCGGCGACAACCTGCCGACCGGTCGCGTCGGCTGTAAATTGGCACAGTAATCGGTTCTGTGTTCCCCCACCGACGATGTGTACCGTATCAATCCGGCGGTTACAGACAGTTTCGATCTGTTCCAGCGTCCATCGGTATTTAAAAGCTAAACTCTCCAGGGCACATCTAACGATCGCACCAGGGGTTGGGGGAGGGGTTTGACCTGTCTGCTGACAATAATCCATGATCCGCTTAGGCATATCACCGGCAGGTAGAAAGACTGTATCATCCGGATCGATCAATCCCGAGAAAGCCGGGGCTTCTCGAGCTAATTGGGTCATCTGACCATACCCCATTTCGTCGCCTTGTTGAGCCCATGTTCGTCGACATTCTTGCACCAGCCACAATCCCATGATATTTTTCAGGAAACGTGATGTGCGGTTGACGCCGCCCTCATTGGTAAAGTTGAGTGCTAATACCTGGTCTGTAATCATTGGTGAGTTCAACTCAACTCCCATTAAAGACCAGGTACCGGAACTAATATAGGCCCAGTTATCTCCGCTAGCCGGTACCGCTGCCACGGCTGATCCGGTGTCGTGGCAAGCCGGAGCCACAATCGAGATCGAGGATAAACCCGTTTCTCGACTAACTGAGGGCAATAATTCACCGATCTCTTCGCCTGGAAAAATGATCTCTGGTAGAATNTCGGACGGAATCTGCAGACAATCGCAAATCGGTTTTGACCAATTGGCAGTTCGAGGATTGAAGAGTTGAGTTGTGGTGGCGTTGGTGAATTCGCTGACTTTTCGTCCTGTTAGCCAGAAATTGATTAGGTCGGGAATGGTGAGAAATGTTCTAGCCACCTGCAACAGCGGAGATTCAGTCAATACCATCGACAGTAGTTGGTATAGGGTGTTGATCTGCATAAACTGCGCGCCGGTCTGTTCGAAAATCTCAGCTTTCGACATTCGCTCATAGGCAGCCTTCAGCATTCCATCTGTCCGTCCGTCACGGTAGTGGTAGGGCATTCCAAGTAGTTGCCCTGATGCGTCGATCAATCCAAAATCGACTCCCCAGGTATCGACGCCAACTGATGTTAAATCTACGTCGGCACACATCGCCAACGTCTGCTTAATTTCCTTCCACAAAAACAGCAGGTCCCAATGCAGGCTATCCAGTACACGGATACCGCCGTTTGGAAACCGATGGACGACTTCCAGGCTGATTCGCTGACCGTCAAGGGTACCGATAATCCCCCGGCCGCTCTCTGCCCCCAGATCAATTGCGAGAAACTTCATGTGCCAGTTCGCCTTTATAGATCTACCGTTTCAGGCGTAGGTGAGCTAAAGACGACTAAGATCTCGAGTTCGCCGCCACCCGCATTTTTGGTCCAATGAATCGCCCCTTTAGGAATGTGAATCGAATCACCCGCCTTCATTTCAAAGACCTTGTCTTCTAACCCTTGTTGGGATTGTCCTCTGACCACATAAATCACCTCTTCTGCATTTGGGTGATAGTGCTTATCGTGTCCATTACCCGCTTGGAAAGTGGCAAAACCCGTTGCCAATTCTTTTGTAGGATTGATATCATCATGGCAAATCCACTTCAACTCACAATGTGGTAACTGAATAATAGGGGCTTCATCGGCCGGAATAAGTGCCTGTTTTTGCATTCTGTTCTCCAATTTCAAAACAAAGATATTTTATGTCTTTTCCAGACTGCTGTCAAGGCTGTGGTTAACCGCTAAAGTTATTGCTCTATCTTGACTCCAAGGTTTATATAGATGATTCCACTGAGAAAACGAGCAGACAAAAACGATCCGGATTCACCCTTCTCAAAAAGACAAAAATTTAATATAATGGATCAATTCAACTAATCAACTGAGGAGAACCTAAGATTAGTGTCCAAGGAAAATATGTGCCACTAACAACTCAATGTTATTAAGTTTTAGTGTAATGGTTTGTAAATTTATTGTGAAATGGTAATACAGCCAAGTCAAATTATTCATAAAGTCGTATGAGCAAAATAAATTGAACTGAAAGGCAGGAATCAAATGGTAACACAGATAGAAACACCGATACGGATTGGACTCATCGGGTGTGGCGGGATTTCGCAAAAGGCGCATTTCCCAGCACTTGAAATTGCAGCCTCCATGGATTTAGTACAGATTTCGGCTATTGCCGACCCGATTGAGGCCAATCTAAGCGCAATTGGCGATCGTGCTAACCTCTCCAGCGACCACCGTCACGCAAACTACCGGGATATGTTGGATGCGGGCGGATTAGACCTAGTCATTGTGGCCACCCCACACCATCTGCATGCAGAACACACCACTGAGGCCTTGTCGTCTCGGGTGGCAGTCATTTCGGAGAAACCGATGGCTACTAGCCTGGAGGAAGCAGACCGAATCTTGGAGTTGGCCGATCATAATCGGGCTCTTTACACCGTAGTGCATAATTTCCTGTTTTCAGCTGTTTCGCAAGAGGCGACACGTCTACTGTCAGCAGAGCTAGGGGATCGTGTTTTCGGCAGATCCAAGTCTTTGTTCGCCAAATCGGCCAGTGCGATCGACCAGGTCTTCTGGCGCAACCGCAAGGATGCTGGCGGCGGTTGTCTGGCCGACACCTGTTACCACGAAATCTATCTGTTGGAAAATATGATCGGTAGTCCGGTGCGATATGTAGAGGGCCGTATCAAAACCAATTTTTTCAACTTTGACGTAGACGATATAGCTCTGTTGCTGCTGGAACACGAAAACGGCGCAGTATCGACCGTGATGACATCCTGGGGAGCATCCAGCGGAGCGGGTGATCAGGGCAATATTTGCGAGGTCCACACACAAGGCGATGGCTTGCGNTTAGTCTCGCGGGGCCGATCTCTGTATCGTTTTCTACGTTCCAACCACCAGTGGCAAGAAATTCAGGTGGTGGATCACGATTATATAACCCCTGACGCTAAAGTCTTCGCCGGGCATGCCGGTTATTTCATGCAGACCTTTCAGGCACTGGCCAACGGAACGGAGGTTCCGATTACGGGCCAACGGGCCCGGCAGAACCTGGCCATTATAGAGGGAGCTAGGCGTGCCAGTATTGAGCGCAAGGCCATCGATTTAAGGGATCTATAACCAGCAAACACACAGCAAAAAGAGAGAGGAAATCATCGATTTCTAGACGAAATTCGGACTNACAACTGTCCCTTAATTCTGGCAGTAAGCGTCAAGAATAGAGCGCCGGGGCGGGAATTAAGCNTCAAGTGGTTTGGGGTGGTTGCCGGTAATTGTATTTGCTGGCTAAGGTTAGAACAATAATGATAGATTAGGGCTCACCGAACCAGTAGACCAGAGATTGTCGTCTATGCAGGAGAATGAAGCCATGGCCGAAGTACAAATTACTATCCCATTACCCATTAGGTGGAATCGATTAAGCCGTTGGAAGCAGTGATTGATGCCAACCAAGGAACAACAGGCCAAGCAGTAACTCTTTGAGCATCAATTAGTCTTTCTAATTTAAAGGCAGTAGATGCCAGCCGGGGCTATTGCTTGTCCGGGCTGCAAAAAAGAGCCATCTTCAAAGGTTACCCACACCGTCAGCTGAAGACCAGATTCGATCCTATCTTCTTTGTCCTACCGCGGCTGAGGTGTCGAGTCTATGGTCAGTTATTCCAGCTGAACAGTGGCTGTTTAACCAACTTAAAGGCCTTAGCTGAAGCCAATACTACCCCTGCTCCGAAGCAAATTGCGGTTGGTGATGCTGCCGTCTGGCCCTATCGACCAGCCCAACAAAGCATTCGACCACTGATTGGCGTTTCCATTAGTCAGCAACAAATCCATCAACTCTGCTGGCAGGAAGCGATCAGAGTTAAGACCCAAGGGCAAACCGATTTTCCAGCAGGCTGGGTATGACAATCGGTTCGGTGATGGAACAGGCAGTTGATCTGTTAGTTTGTCGCTGACAGAAACAGAGAAGGCAAAACTGAAGGCGACTAGAAACTGATCGGCCTCTCTACTAGCAACAACTGATTCTCAACGACCAATGGAATGATTACTGGCAACAGCCCAAAGCCACCTGATACTGGATTCCCATCCAGACACTCTGCTCTTGATGCTTACAACGAGCCCCGCAACTACCGTTATTGGTACAACGGCTTATCCATTACACTCTGGACTTCGTAAATAGAGCCGCCCTTCTCACCGTAAGGTCTTGGAATCCGAATCGGTAGGCTGGTCATACGTGGTTGAAGGATCGGTTCGCCGCGTAGAATACAGGCGTTAAATTCGTCCCATTCGGTGATGCCCAAAATCGGCCAGGCATCAAGGGCGCAATACTGGATAAGGAACAGCCGCCGAGGCTTATCGGACTTGTTGAGGGCTGAACCGTGTAGCATTCGGACATGATGGATGGAAATACCACCGGCCTTAACCTCTACTGGAACTTCGCCGTCGGGTTTAAAGTCCGGTTCGGTAATGCCACCGATGAATGCTCCATCTTGGTGATGATCGTAAATCCGTCCTTTATGAGAACCGGGGATAATCATCATGCACGCATTTTCGGTTGTCATATCGTCGAGGGCAATGCCGACGGCTAGCAGGTCATCGTTGGTATGCGGATAGAAGGCCCAATCCTGATGCCACTGGACGGGACTCCCAAACTCGGGATATTTCATGTTCAGTTTATGTCCGTTTTGTCTGATACCATGCCCCACCAGTTGACCAACGATATCAAGTATGTTGGGGTGTCGCATGGCTTTATCGTAGACAGCGTGTTGATTGCCCGGACTTTTGATGCGACGTAGACGTGGGTTTTCAGGCGTGTGCTCCGGCTCCAGATCAAAGGCTTCGGTGTGCTCTGTCACCGAGCGAGACTTTTCCACAAATTCGTCCGTCACCCGACGGAGATCTGCCAATAAATCTTCGGGAATTACATCCTCAATCGCTAGATAACCTTTTTGTTGATAGAACTGGATTTGATCTTGTGTCAGCATTATTTACCTCCATGCATAATTATTTGGCCTAATTTCTGTAAGCGGCCAGTGCAGCCAAGAGCGCTTTGATATAACCGATTGAATAGGATAGCCCTTGGCTCAGATGATCTTGATCACCTTCCAGTGAGGGGATATGGTCGGCGTTCAAACAGCCGTCAAATCGAACACTGTCGAGTTCACGGACAATATTAAACATATTCATGTCACCATCGTCGAGCAGAACCTCCTCAAATCCGTCCGCTGTGGCTAAACTACCCCGAACGTTTCGCAGGTGCACCATGAAAATCCGCCCCTTGCGACCGTAGTTGTTGATTTCATCCATCACAATGGCCGATCCCCCAGCTTCAGCCCGGGTGCCACAGCAGTACAGGTAGCCGACACTCCGGCTAGGGAACGCATCGATCACCCGGTGGAAGCCGAGTCCGCCTAATGGCGTGTCGGGATTCGGTACATCAGAGGGATGAATGGCCAATCTAATGCTGGTCTTTTCTGCAATCGGCACCAGCGTCTGGTAAACCTGGCCAAACCGCTCCCACCAAGCTTCGAGTTGTTCCATGGTCGGTGTGTCGGGATTCCCCGGCGTCAGGTGACGACTTTCGCCGCGAGACCGGTACCCGCCGCGATGCACAGATTGATAGCGGGTCATCAACTGCGGAAATGTGTCGCCAGCGAAGCGTTGCCGTGCAATCGGGCATCCGGCTTCGGCAAAGATATGGAGCGCCTTAGCGGTATTTTCTAACTCCATCTCACCGCCTGGTTGACCTTGCATAAATTTTTCGGTGATGTTGGGTAGGGTAACGCGATTAATCTCTAAACCCCAGGAGTGGATCTTTTTCTTGATCTGTAATAACTGATCAAGATCCGGATAGCCCTGTTCACTTACTCCGGGGAAACTAGTATCCGATCCAAAATCGATGGCATTGGCTCCCAGTTGTGTCACCAGTCGCAGGTAGTCATCGCCCAACCCACGATCCCAGACTGAAATTCTCATCATGATAAACTCCTTTTCTCGACCTCTGATCTAGTTGCTGTGTCCCGGTTTACTGTATTCCTGCTGTTGATACTCTGTTAGCAGGACCGATAATTGCTCAACGATCTCTGGTCGATCCAGGTACAGATTCTCGGTTTCGCCCGGATCGTCGGCTAAATTGTAGAGTTGCCCTACCGGGCCATCAGGTTCCGGTTCTTCGACGCGTGGACTGCTGAATCCACCAGAGCCCAATCCTTGTATCAACTTCCACTCTCCCCGCCGAATGGCAAAGACACCGCTAACCGAATGGTTGACGATAGCTTCGTGTAACGGTTTTTCCAAATTGGGATCTAGAAGAGCAGGTAGAATGCTAACGCTATCTTCAGCCACAACTGCCTCACCTGTTATATCGGCCACTGTTGCTAAGAGATCTGTTAGGCAGATAGTCTGCTCACAAACCATCTTGGTATCGATCTGGCCCGGCCAGCGAGCGATGAACGGTATCCGATGTCCGCCTTCCCAGATGTCGGCTTTCTGCCCGCGCCAGTGCCGGTTAGAGTGATGTCCAAACTTATCGACATCGTTCTGATACCAGTGAGAACCGTTATCACTGGTGACAATGATCAATGTATCATCGGATATCCTCGCCTTCTTTAGCGCATCCATCACCTGTCCGATCGACCAATCGACCTGCATGGTAAAATCACCATAGTAGCCAGCCCCGCTTTTGCCTTCAAATTCGGGTATTGGCACCCAGGGCGTATGTGGCGCGGTTAATGGAAAGTAGAGAAAAAACGGATTTTCCTGTGAGGCAGCCCTCTCGATATAACCGACTGCCTGTTGCGTTAGATCAGGCAGAACGTCGATATGCTTAAAACTTGGTGCGATGCCACCCCCTCTCCAGAAACCTCTACCACCTTGCCGCCGGTGTGTGCTGTCGCCGATTTCCTCAGTTGGATCTTCGACAAGTTGATCATTTTCGACATAGACATAGGGCGGCATATCCAGCGAAGCCGGGATGCCCCAGAAATAGTCGAATCCGTGTTGGTTTGGGCCCGGTGTCAGGAACTGTCCATAATCGACAGGTTCCGCTTGCTCCGCCTCCATATAGTGAGGTTGAAATCCGAGATGCCATTTGCCGACACA
>PACG01000072.1 GCA_002699335.1 Candidatus Poribacteria bacterium | reverse complement strand
CAATGCAAGAGAGATGGTCAAACGAATCGAACCTTACGGGATTCTGTTCTTTGAGGCGCAGGTACTTCCGGAATCTGTGGCTGCGATAGCTGAATTACGGCGAAAAGCAGGTGTGCCCGTCGACACTGGTGAATGCCTTTTTACCCGCTATCCATTCCGTGAATATTGGTCAAAGGTGCTGTCGATGTCGTCCAACCGGATATCTGCACCTGTGGCGGTATCATGGAAACGTTCAAAATTTCGGCGATAGCTGATGTTTTTTTCTCGACGATTGCGCCACACAACCTGCTGAGTCCTTTATCGACGGTGGTTTGTCTTCGTTTGGATACGGTTGTGCCAAACTTTCTCATTCAAGAAGTACCCAACGGAAACAATCCGGCGTGCAAAAAACCTTATTAATGATTTTGAGGAAAATCCAGTGGATGGGTATTTGAAAGTGCCGCCAGGTACTAGTTGGGGTGTTTCGCTGAACGAGGAGTTCATCCGCTCGCGTCCAGAGAGACCGCCACCTAAAAGACCGGGAACTTTTGATACAGACAATTCAATACTCGACCTCTGATGGGGTGAACCTGAAAGATAAACACGGTTAATTATCCAGTGGAAAGATCGAAAGGAGAAGTTCGTTTTCCGCAATGGCTCGGGCGGTCGTACGCGATTCACTTGGATCTGTAGCCATTGCAAAAAATCCGTATTGGCACCGACGAACCAGGAGCATTGCTCGGCGCACTGAAGGCATAGTGTCAACAGTAGGATTATCGCGTTCTCAGCTCCACTAATTTTGAAGTTTAAGAGCCTTTTCTGCAACTACGTAATTCTGATGCAGGATTGAGTACGGGTAGCTTTCGTGGACCCATCAGGAGGGAAATAAGCAATGAGGATTGGAATAGCGAGTCTGTGGCACGAAACGAATACCTTTGCCATGGAACAGAATGATTCTATGGAAACTGTCCATATACAGGGTGGTGATGTCTTACTTCCACAGGGTTACGTCAGAAACTTTATGGGTGGTTTCGTCGAAGGTGCAAATCACCCGGATGTGGAGCTAGTTCCCACCTTGGGGATAGGTTTTTCGCATGGGGGACTTATTCACGCCAAAGTATATGAACGCTGTCGCAGCATGATTATAGATGCCTTACGGGAGGCAGGGCCTTTGGATGGTGTCTACTTCGCTTTTCACGGAGCGATGGTGGCGGAGGCGCCGTATCTCGATGCCGAAGGNAAACTGGTGCAGGAGGCTCGTAGGATTCTAGGGCATATCCCGATGGTCGGCACTTACGATTTTCACGCCATTATGAGCGATTATGANGTCGAATCTCTTGTTCCGTTTCCTAACAACACTAATCCCCACATTGATGGCTATGAACGAGGATTAGAGGCAGCGAAATGCCTGCTCCAGATGCTAGATGGTACGATCCAACCGGTCACGCACCGGGTCTTTGTNCCTGTCATCGGACCTAACATCGGCCAGAGTACCTGGTCGCATATCCCCGTGGAGGAGAGGGGGCTGTTGCTACATCAGCTGAACCTCAAGCGTGAAGCACTAGAGGAAACTCCGCGGGTTATCAACATTACTATCTTGGGNGGCTATGGCTACGGTGACTCGCCAGATNCCGGGATGTCAGTTGTCGCAACAACGGACGGAGACGCAAAACTAGCCAAGCAATTGGCTAATGAGCTAGCTAGAGATCTGTGGACACAACGCGGAGAGTTACAAAAAGTGCGACCAATATATCCCATTGATGAAGGTGTCAGAATGGCAATGAAGCGAAAAGAGACACCAGTCCTCCTGGTAGATTTGGGAGATGATCCTGGTAGTGCTTGTCCGGCCGATAGTCCCGTCATATTGGAAAGTTTGATCCGGAACCAAGCAAGCGACTGNGCTCTCACAATCCGTGACGCCGAAGTAGTAAAGGCAGGCATCACGGCCGGCGTGGGCGCGACGATCACGATGGATGTTGGAGGTAAAATCGACCAGCGTTTTTANCAGCCATTACAAGTAACCGGTGTNGTTAAATCTATAGATGACGGCAAGTATGTAATCTGTGGTCCCACTCATGGTGGTTGGGGTCGTAAAGTCGTCAGGGAAACCTTTCGGGAAACCAACGTAGGTTCCAGAATTGTGTTGCGTATTGGGAACAAGATCGACGTAATCTTTTCTCAAAGACAAACCGGTAAGGACCGTGACTTTTTCAAAAGCGCTGGNATCCTTCTGGAAGAGAAACAGATCCTGGTGGTGAAATCCAATCAAGCTCACCGTGCCTCGTTTGATCCTGTGGTTGCGAGCACAATAGAGTTGAATACACCCGGTGTTAGTACTATTAATTACGCTAGCCTNCCCTACCAATATCTATATCGTCCAATTTGGCCAATCGACCCCGATATGGATTGGGCACCTTCTGAATAAACCATATCTCTTATCAACTTGCCAATGGAGGAGAGAAATTAAAGGTCTATCCNAGTCCAGTTGGAAACAGATATTTCCACTCCGCNACCATTTTTGCCATTCNGTTTCTTCTAAAANTTGTCGTACTTATCGCCTCGTTCTTTGTNTTCATCCTTAATAACCGGGGGGAGNACCAGGTCCAGCTATTCCCATGGGCATACTGTTAGCAATTTCATTTATGATCTCAGATCGCCGATAGCGAATGAAGTCGTGAATGTTGTTGAGATTAGTTGGCTGTTTANTTCCATAAGGTTCCACCATCCCGTTGNCCTCGCAACGTCCGCTNCTNGNAGGGAATCAAGGTGTNTTCTAGCAGGGCTTCCAGTCGTTCTGTTTCTGCGAGTAGTNCTTCCTCATCCCAATATTTGTTTTGTCCANAATCTCCTGCAGNGTTNTAGCATAANGTTCTCGNCATGACTCAATCTGCTACAGNCGCTGNGCAATCAAGCCCTGCGTCTTGACGGAAATCGGAGCCNGGGGATCGACTCCGAGCTGGCTAAACTTCTCGAAAAGACTGTCTGCTCCCCACGGTAGAAAATGGAATTTGTCCGGCTCCGGGTTGAGGTNAAAGAAGATGTTGTTGCNATTAGCCGAGTACCCATCCCAGAAACCCAACAGTCCTTCTAGACCCAGAAGCGGTAAAAGGCATCCAGATCAACCAGTTGTCTAATGACCTGATAGGTAGGAAAAATATCGTTCAGGGTCAGTTTCTTATTGGCCTGTTCTTGGGCAGTAAAGATCCTACTCTATCAAGCCCATTAGGATGGCTATGCTGGTTGCCATCTTGATGGTCATTTAAACCCTTGTTAGTTGATGATTACTGATCAATCTTTGGCAACTCATCCAAGTTCAGGTTGCTCAGATTTCGATTCAGTGAAGCTGGAAATCTCGAAGGACGAAATCAACTCGATTGACTATCCATTCTTGGATGATTGTAACATCAATCCTATTTTTCTCGTTTTTATTCCCTGTGTTTTTTATGAATCAACTCGTACTTTTCAAACACTTTCTAAGCCTACTTTATAATCTACATTTTGTGTGTTTGACTGTAGCCGCCAGCTTGAANGGTATAGACGTAGGTATCGCCGACAACCGATTCCGCCCAGACTGGTCTTTTAATTCCAATAAGCCACTTTCTCTGACGATAAGGTAAACGNCTTCTTCCATATAGCTCATTTGGCCCGCAATTAAGTAGAAGTAAGGGTCAAATGAGCACGCACATAGTCGCTCACACTTCTCTGTGCTCCNGCTCCTGTTNCATCTAATATGANCACTGCATTAAGACATATTTGCCTATCATCGCCCAGCAGCGCCTNGNGTTAGTTTAGGAACAGNCACTCANTTACTAAGTTCGCATATGATGAGGTGACCCTGNNCTCTACCTNTATTCTTCCTTCTCNGATANGTATTCTCTAGCTANCGTGCCAATTTCCCTTCTAGTTTCCTCCGGCANGCCACGGAACTTCTCACTTCTGACAGCATCTATGATCTGTTGACGAGAGGCGTTGCGCAAATAACCAGACCATCCTTCAACTTGCTGTCGAGTATTACCTTTTCCGCCACTTTTTTTGCGGTTCTTACCTTTTCCTTTACTACCTTTACCTCGACCATCTTTACCTTTACCCCGTCCTTTATTTTCTTTACCTTCTTGACCTCTATTGTCTTTCCCGCGACCTTTGCTACCACCNACTTCACCCAAAAACNGGACACTNGGGCTAGAGAGTGAAATGGTTTTTCCATCTAGCTTCAGACTAACCTTATTGACCCCTATCTTCTCAATCTCGGCTGACTCCAGTTGATCACCCACGCTGACATAATAGGTGCGGTTGGAACGGCTTTCTCGAATCAGGGCTTTGGCCGGACCATCTGCCGGAACTTTGGTGGCCATCAACTCGTATTTAGGACTTTTATCTGGTGGGCGCCAGCCTAACGGACGAAACAGATTAAAGTCGGTAATAACCCGGTAAAAGGCCTGATCGGCCACTGTCATTTGCAACTTCTTTTCATCCTGGCCTTCAGCGTGAAAAGTGGNCAAAAAGGNAAACAACAGCACTACTACCAACACTATNTTTTTCATTTGTAACTTCCTCATTTATGATTGGTGGAACGATATTCACACATATTACTAAAATCTACCTGTTAGACGAATAACTACCGAATTCGGTTACTATTNCGCCATGATTGNGAGATAGATTTTGAATCCCATTGTCATGGCAGATATCCAACCTTGTTTCGTACTACTCCTCAAGTCTGATATGTGCTCCTAATCAGCAATAATGCCAATCTGGGGTTTTGATTCTACTTAATCCCGTGGAATTCTGATACGCTTCGTTTGACCGATAGGGACGGTGATATTCACCATCGACTGAACATACCCNAAGATCGGATGTTCACTAGCCTCTATTGGCACNGAAGCACCATCAATAGGGATTGAACTTATGTTGNGCCCCTTGATACAAAACTTAACATTAAGAGGCNCAGAACCACTGTGATGGGTAATTGAGGTCTCGATACCNTCATCCTGCNAATAATGCGAAAAACTAAAGACATGCTCGCCGACCTGCAANCGCTCAAAACGAAAATGAGTTAGGTCTGAAGGTAGTACAGGTGACAGTAAGATACTGTGCTGGTTGGCATTGGGTTCGACACCTCCCAGCCCACGTACCAACATATCGATAAACGGCCCCACTGACCACAACTGGATGAGGTTGGAACCTCCTGGGGGAATCATCTCCACAAACGCCCCCGGCATTCGATCTTGTTCCGGCGCCATGGCCGCGCACTTGACCATCTCCCAGCCAAACTGAGATTGTCCATATTGAAANCCGANNAGACCAAATATATTAGTGGTTACCACACCGGATCCTTGNCGACTAACGTCTTCCTCCCAGGTGTGTACGCCGCCCCAAGCATTAACCCACTCCTTCCGAATTCGGTTTAGAGTCAGTTTAGCCCGACCGGGAGTAGTCAATTGCGTTTCCATGGGGAAGACCNCCGACCAGAAGCCGTTCATGTGCTGTGAACCATCTGTTTCCAGTCCAGTGGCCCACATCTGGTTNTTCTCGTCCCACCACTGCTGATTGAATTTATATTTCAAGTCAGATGCCNGTTTTTCATACTGAGAGGCNATATTCGATTGGCCTAAATCTGCTGACATTTCAGCCAAACCGAGATAGGCAGCGTAGAGATAACAAGCTGCCTCTAGTGTTTTCCCACCAGCGCCGGGTGCTTCAATCAATCCATTACCTTCCACATAACCATCTTTATCCACGTCCCGTTGACTTAGCAAGAAGGAGACACTTTTCTGACAAATTGGGTAGATGCGCTCTAAAAATCGGCGATCGCTAGTCCAACGATAGTGTTGCCAGCAGGCTGCAACGAATTGGGACGGTTCCTGAGCGTTGCCGATGCCGATCAACCGGTTGCTGGTAGCAATCTCATGGGGAATCGGCCCTGCCGGAGTACCGTGAGAATTTTCGCGTGCCGCAGCCAATGTTTCTAGTGTTCCACCGGCCGTGTCGGAAAATCCAATGGCGTCGGCACCTGAGATGGAATAGAAACTGTCACATCCGAATACCCTGGCATAGTTGGGATAGCCTGCCAAGAATACAGAGGCCGGCAGATGAGGGCGAAGGTCGAGGCGAAGCATGTGTAGATTGAGTTTAGCCAATACAAATGCTTTCGCAACCTGGGGATCGGAGCANGCGAATTGAACTCCCTCAAAGGCAATACCATGATAGGCGCGCCTTTTTTGCCGAATCAATTCGTCTTCCTGACCTAATAGAGTTGAAAATTCGTTCTCCTTACCAGCGACCAATTTAAGAAATAGAAAAGAGATGGATACCTTACTGATAGCCGGTAGTTGAAGACTATAGGACAGGGTGACTCGATTTCCCGCGATACGATGTTCTGTTGGTAGAATTGCGGCACCGAAAACTAGCTGTTCTCCTGGCCTAGATCGATCTTCAGCCCTCACTTGCCCTTGTCGGTACTGGATGGTATCTATATCATTGGGCAGTCCCGACCGCCAGGCTGGTCGGATATTGATCTGGCTTTGCAGATGAACGGTAATTGTACGAGCTTCATTTTTCAGGTTACGAATTGTTAGCCGAGAGAAAAGGCCTGGCTTGTCCTCGAGAACGAAGTCCTGTCTGTTGACGGTGATATCCGATCTTTCAAAAAGCAACTTATTATCCGAAAACTGATGTTGATAGTTGCGACAACCTTGTAAATCCCAAGGGGAGTCGCCCGTCTCAGCGATGGTGAGTGAAAAGCCGTCCAATAACTTGATCGGTGGTGCCCAGAATCCACCTTCGTCACCCAGAAGCCTGCCTGCTGGTGGGAAGGAACCGTCCATAGCACCTATCANGTAGGCTTTTCTACCAGTCAAGCAGAANTAATTGCCCATGTNCATCTGATGACGGGAGAGATCGATGTCGCCAATGGTTGCCCTCTGATAGCCGGTGANTGCCTGTCGTGGTTTTAATCCCTCCAGCCATTCANTTCCCTCNCTCTCCAGCCTCTCTCTCCATCTTTGGATANTGGTACGACGCAGTTCTGCTGTCCCATGCGGGTCATAACCGTCGGGGTGCCCAATCATCTCAATGATACCGTCAGCGGGCAGCGGGATTTCATTCAAAAAGAGGTCGGAACCTCTCTGCCAGGCATTCGACTCCCGTTCGAGTGCTTCAAGTAAAAGGCTAAACTTATCTTTGGGCTGCATACCACCAGATTCTCCTAAATCGGTTAATTTCTCTGCCACTTTCAAGCGCACTTGTGGGTCAGCGTGGGTAAGGGATCTTTTCAAGATAGGCAAAATTTCATCTTTATACTCTAAGGGTAGAAGAAGTGCAGCGGTTAGTTGTAGATCCGGGTTTTCTCTTTGAGACAGGAGGATCTCGGCGCCACTAGCATCACCCAACAACACCAGGATCTCAGCTGCTGCTAATCGAACTGGGGATTGATCTGCTTTTAGAAGCGGCTTTAACATTGGAATAGCCAAGGGATTGTTAATATTTTTGAGCGTTATAGTAATATCTGGAATTGTAAATTCCGCCCTTTTTAAGTTTTCTACTAAAACGAGGATAGATTTTTCTAAATCGTGACGTGTCAGGTAGATGGCATAAATATGCCTCATAGTAGGATGCGGATCGCGTTCAATTTCCCTCATTAGAACATTTACAATGCTAGTATAATTTAGCCGACTCAGACAGTGTGCGGCTCGCAAACGTACCCAATGATCACTTAATAAGGTTTGATCTCGAAAAAGCTGCGGGTTGGATTCAAAAACTTTAAGTAAATAGGGAATCGCCTCTGCGCCCATTCCAATCAGTGCAGTTGTCGCCTGATTATTATCTCCGGGCTGACCTTGGCCAAGTTCGGCAATCCTGCGGCTGATTTCTTCCTTTCGACGGTCTTCCTGTTGGTTATTATCCTGTGCATGGATAAGGTCAGTCAGACTCACCAATAAAGTCAGTGTAACTGCAGTGGGTCCAATAATTGGACCCACCAAGCTAATCAGCAACACCAGATTAGATCNAATCCTAATCACCATTTATTTGCCTTCATATTTACTTTACTATAATTCATTATTGTTTTGAATCGCCGTGAAGCTTTGCTTCGCTAGGTCAGCTTTAATCGAATCTTGACACAGNCTAAAATTTATTTTTGTAGGGATTTTTTTGTACTTCTGCCAACATGACCCATAACCCCTTTGGTCTCATACCCTTTACGCGCCGCTGCTAGATTTATTTTTTACCTCGTGGGTAGTACTGAAACTTTTCACTCTTAACGGCTTCACTGATCTGTTGTTCAGAAGCGTCACGAAAATAGTTTTTCATCCCTCAACCTGCTGTCGGACGCCGGCCCCACTATTTTCACCCGTCTTTTTACCACTTTCATTCCCCTTATTTTTTGAGTCCCGACGGAATCATAGTGTTGCCCTCCACCGCCGGTGAAGCGATAAAACTGGTATTCAACCCGTTTTCTGCTAACAATTGAAACTGCCAGTCGGTGGAAATGACCGCANTTATATCCTTTCCCATTCGAAGAAANAAATCTTTTCATCGGCNTAAACAGGAGACGGCCAATGGTTGCCACCAGTGCGTCCTTGCCGTGTCTCATTTCTAGTTTCAGCTTCCAGACAAGATACCACACTACCGGCATTGGAAAAATATCAGGTCATACTTAACCGTAGGTGACGGGATTTCTGGACTACCTTAAAACCCTTAAGCTCATGCTGAGGATAGAGTTGAAAATTGATTTGTTCCGGTAGTTCATCAGTAGAAGGTGCCCCCCGAATACTGTAAATCTTCAAGGAAACCATCTAGCTTGTGGATATAATAAAATTGAGGCAGGTGATCAGGTCAACGNGGTCATATAACCCAACGGTAATATATAGACATAATGGTCTCGTTGGTAACAGATAACTAATATAGGCCATCTTGATTGGTTAACTCGATATCGCGCCTGTTGGTGACGGCAACGTCAGGNATAATCTCCTCAGTCTGATCGAATTAGCCGTTTCGGTTCTGATCCAAATCATTCATTTAGTCGTTAATTGGGTCATAAATCTTAGAACTCTTGCTATCACTGAATTCTTAGAGTGACAAAATCAATCATATCTGTGTCACTACACGATTTGGTTTAATCTAACTATTGAGAACCAATCATGCTACATGTGACATACACATGAGCATGTCATTGGTTCGCTCTAAACTACCATTTTTTNAAATGACTTTTTTCGATCACGGATTAATCATAATCATTCAGGATCACCGATAGGAGAAATCTCCCAATCGAGAGTGTGGTACCGAACAGGTATACACTCAACCATCNAAACAATCTCACACAGGCAATCTTAGATGCTTTAAAACAAGACCATGCTACGCATGGAATTCTGGTGACTTTATCCTCATCCAGATCCAAGAGGAACTAGGACATCAGCCTTGGGAACATCAACAACATCATCATTACCAATAGAGCAACAGGTTGAGAATCAACTACAGTACCAGCACCAACAAGAGAATCGGTTGTACTAACATCAGGACCATCAGAGTCTAAACCACACCCAACCCAGACAAACATTACCAGCAACAGAACAACAAATCTCTTAATCACCATATTCACCTTGTACTTTATTTCAACTTAAATACAACTTGACTGAGTCATAAAATCAGCCGTTTTACTTGCTTCTCTGTCAGTCAATATGTCACTTTCATGCTAGTTGATGCATGTACCTTCAATGAACTCGTCAACTGAGTATGTCTTCTTTTCCATAGCTGGCACTACCACCCCTTATTATCTGCTTCCAAATGACACTTGCTGTATATCCAAACATAGATCGCATAATACCCATAGGTCATACTTACCCTGATGGCATGTTCTGCACAAAGTTAATATATCATCAATTAATTCACCATATACTCTTTCATAGGTTCTGAATTACTCCTAAAACGTCTTGAGATCAATTTTCTACCCCAAGCCTAACATGCGATCCAAGTTCTTTTAAAGTTGACCAAATGTTTGCTCTTTTCAGCTCAGGTTTGTTTGTAGCATCAAAGCTTGACCGAAATGTTGTTTAATCAGTTTCAGTCGACTATCGTAAGGTACCCAATTTTCCTCTTTAATGTATTGTTGAAACGACGCTCAGTCCGGCCAATAGTGAGATTTTCAATCAGTTGATTGGGTTTACCATCCCTTTTGATCAGATCAAATTGATCGTATACATCACCCGTCACTGTCATTGCACGGTAACTCAACCGGTCGCCATCGACAGAAATTACCTGATACAGTTGGGTGTTTTCTGCCGCCCGCGCTATCCAACGCTCTTTACGCAACCGATATTGCTTAGGCCCACTCACTGAAACCACATAGACGGTTCCGTTGGCTTTATCTCTTAGCTTCACGCTATCTCCCAAGAGACCTCCTCTAGCATAAGCATGATCATGCCCCTGCAAAACTAGGTCAATTTGGTATCGATCAATCAGCGGTTTCCAGGCCTGACGCAATTTTTTATTATTTCGCCCTCCTGAAGCCGAGTAGATGGGATGATGAAAGGTCAAAAATGTCCATCGGTGTGGATTGTCCGCTAAAACTGTTTCCAACCAACCTGCCTGAAGGGCGATATTTTCATTCGAATTCAGCGAAATTATTCTAGCCCCCTGATAATCGACATAATAAGTACTCTCTTTTAAACCTACCGGGCCATTTTTGGGAAGAGTAAATTGCAAATGCCACAGAGGCGACAATTCAGATTGACCAATCAAGTTGAAGTGATATTCGTGGTTCCCTGGTGAAGGCAACACCGGAATCTGAGAATGAATCCAACCGGCAGCTTGAAACCATTCTTGCCAGTCCTGGTCATTTTTGCCATGGTTAACCAGGTCCCCGGCGTACAGTAGAAAGTCGGCTTCAGGGGCGTTAAGGATAGCGTTACGAATAGTTCGCGCCCAAAGTGAAAGTAATTGTGTTTGGGCGTCACCAAAGTAAATAAACGTAAAAGGTGCCGGCGTCGCGCTTGCCGTCCGAAATTGATGCCACTCTGTACGAACATCTCGGCTACCCACGCGATAAGCGTAGAGGGTGTCCGGTTTCAAATCAGTAAAGGTGACTGTGTGGAAGTAAGCCGTATGCTGATCTTGCTCCCACTGTTGAGTATCCGCATCAACTTGAGTTCGCCAGGTCACAAAATTAGGAGAGGCATCCGCTAGGGCGATTTCAGCTAAGGGAGTTTCCACTCGGACAGCAGTACGCCAAGTCACAGAGACGGAGGTGGCAGGATTATCGGTCCAATTGAGAATGAGACGCTGAGGAACATCATCAGACAGAGAATTGATCGCTAGTCGGTAATTGCTATTAAACCATAACATCAGACTTTGTATAGCCACGATAAGAAGCAAGACAAAGACGATAAGTGGAAATATCCGTTTCACACTAGTTTTCCGCATTCACGTGAGTCTGACAACCCAATTTTACCAAACCGGTGAAAGTTGCGGTGCAGTTCTCCCCTTCAAGCACTAGCGCCTTCTACAAATTCTGCTCCCATCGAACCAGAATTTGAACCATATCTATTTTCCGCTTCATCTTCTTTTTGACAATACCAAATAATTAGTAGAATCCAACCAACTAGCGGTATTAGGCCAATCAGTGACCACCAACCACTACGGCCCGTATCATGTAAACGACGCACGCCAACGGCCAGATTGGGGACCAAAGTACCTAAACTATACGAGCCAATGGACGATCCATAAATAATCAGCACCTGTTCCAAATCTGCCCCCATCATGATTGCACATCTGAAGGATATAATGGGGAAAATAATGAATATTAGTGTGTTCAAAACCTTAAACATCCAAAATTCATTCCGTCTAGCTCTGCCACCAAAGACAGCATATTTTTTCAAGACTTGCAAGTACCAATGGATCGAATATCTACGGCCAAATAACTGGAAGCAACATAAAGAAATGACAACTAAAACTACAATCGACCCCTTAAACATCAACCTAGTGAAATTTGTCACCTCAGCCAATTCTGGGTGAACTTCCCAATTTTTCCAGGGGCCCAGAGGTAACGGAATCGGAGTCCCGAAAACCGGCTTAAGCGCCCATGGGCCAGTACCAATACCAATTTTAGGCTGCCATTGAGGCATCCCATCGGCGATTTCCGCCATAATTTCTCTCTGTCTTTGTCGGATGAATTTCCTTCTCTCTTCCAACGCTTGAATAAACTTATGAGCTGATTGGGAAGCCCCCAAATTAAGAATTTTTACGGCCAAAGGAGAATCGGTATCTACGGTTAGATGGACCACTTTTTCTGGATCCGTTGCCAGCGTCATATTATGTTCAGCTAAGACCACCCCCCGGGTTACCGCCTGCTGCCATTTTAATTCTGTGCCCCTGGTAGTACGAATTGCCCGCTGATAGCGCTCACCATTGGATAAAACGCCTAAATCTCTCTTAAAGAGATTCCCATCGGAGTCCATAACAGCCTGAAGTCGAATAGGAGGAAACTTCTCCTCCTTTTGTCCTTCCAAAATTAGTTGTCCTGACAACATAATCCCTTCACTCAAAGGGAATCTATCAACAGGCCTGATTACAAATCCCCAGCCTCCCATTCCCTGGCTAACTTTGATCAGACAATTGTTACTCCCAGGATTCAGCTTGGTAATGAATCGATCCTGGTCAATGACCACGCCACGTGGCTCTTCAGATTGGTGCACCATTGCACTATTGATCCAGACTTTGACTGAATCATCACTACCCAGACCAAGTTCAACATATTCTTCGACCGCACTTTCAATCTGACAAAAAGCATAGGCAGTCACATCCTCTAGTGATCCAATCTGCTTTCTCAAATCAACGATATCGGATTTGACGGAAATCGGACGCCACTTCAGTGCCCGATTCTTAGAGTTGCGGAATTTCTGTTGGTCATCAGGTGAAATATTGGTTTCACCACCATATTCCAGTAAAAAATCCTGATCTAAATCGTGTCTTTCCCGAGTATAAAAAGGCCCTAGCAGAGACCAATCGGTGATAAAGGCACCTTTGCCACCATCTACATCTTTTGTCCTATTTTCTCCGGACTCGTCGTCTTCCACCACTTTTTTTGTGTTAATCGAGGCAGGCGACTGATCCGATAATTGCTCTGTTTGTGAAACTCCACTAACAGTTAGATATGGCTTGAGCAATGCCTCTATTCTTTCCGTCTCCGCTAATAGCGTTGGCTCATTCCAGTGTCTTTCTAAAATTTTCCGCAATGCTTGCTCATAACGCTGACGTCCTGATTCTGACTGGTATAGCCGACGGGTGACTAAGCCCTGTATCTTGACTGAAACTGGGTCTTCTGTATCATCTCTAATAGGGCTAAACTTCTCAAACAAACTATCTGCTCCCCAAGGGATAAAATGGAATTTATCCGTCTCTGGATTAAGATAGATAAAGAAATTATTGGCGTTGCCTGAATATCCATCCCAAAATCCGGCCAGGCCTTCCATAGCCCAAAAGGTATAAAAAGAATCCAAATCAACCAACTGGCCAATGACAGTCTCTATATTTTCATCCGGATTATCTAACACGTCGATTAGCTGCTGAATTTTTTACCGTCCGGCTTTGTCCTGACCAACCTTCTTTTCGAAACTGCCGGCCCAATCAGGGTAAAAATCGACCACTGTTCCCTCGTATAAGACTCCGTCATCGTTACCGAAACCCCACTTCAAAAATGGCCTGTGTATCCGTTCAACATGAGCATAAATACCCAGATTTTGACCATTAACCGTCAACTTAGCATAAGCACAACGCGGAGCAGGTGAGCCGGCGGCATTAAACAAGCGGTATCCCATAAACTGACTGATCAAGCTGACATCCTGTTGATTATTGTTAAACGTCAAATTGGTCAGACCATTAATTTGACCTGTTTTGTCCACATGATTGAGTTTGATCTTAAGAGATGGACGAGTGCTATTTTGCGAACCGATGAACCCTTTTTTGCGGATGCCAACCTGAGGGAATTCAACCCCGTCAATGGTAACGTGAGCTGCTACATAAGTATAAGGATGGTCAACGGGGCCGTATTGTCGACTCTCGTGTAGGGCATCTAAGAAACCTCGTTCCTGAAAGCGGACCGTATCCCAGTCCCCAGGNTCAACAGTAATTTGCACGTCCAAAACTCGATCAGAAGGGAAAATATCATCTACTGTTAGCGGATGACCTTCGCCATCTTCCGCATAGACCGGCCCTATCCAAAGAACCAACAATAGTATACAAACAAGTCTTTTCACATAAACTCCTGATAAGGTTACCTGGCTTCAACCACNAAGCATTCTCCCTTCCAATTTAACCTGTTAGGACTATAGTTGCCCAGAGTAATATTANTTGTCGTCGTCGCCCACTCGCGGCAGACGTTGTTTGGGTGGGAATTTCGATACTTTCTGGNTAAAAAGCCAACGCCTTGCCCTCAAACACATCGGGAATGTGTTTGCCCGTTTTGGCAGCAAGATCACGACACCTTATTTCCGGGCAGGCTACGNTGTAACTGCGGCGGTAACTCGACACCGAATTTCTCCGCTAGCAGTTCCATGTCGACAAAATCCTGCTCCACCGGTATGTAACCGTACGCATGACACAGCACCTGCGTTGTCGGTGATAGACATTTAACGCTCATTCCTCTGACAATCCCCCGTCCACTGAATCCCTCCGCTGGGTAGATCCAATCCTCTCCGTTTTGCATCCGGTACACGCCATTACCATCGTCGTCGAAGTTGACGGCGTGTACATCGACCTTAAGCCCTACACCATTCGCAAGGACAAAAGAGTTTGGCGGTTTTCCCTCCTGGACTGAGAACCTCATTATTGCCAAGAGTTCTTGGAGTTTCGGAACGTCCGAGACGGATACTATAATATCAACATCTTGGTGCGTACGGGTCTGTGTCTGAAGTAGCGCATCGACACCCCACCCACCGTCAAGCCATGCNGGTATCGAGTTACTCTCAAGCAACTGCAGTAATTCGACCAACGAAGAGGATGTCATCTCGGTTTTCGCTTCTTTTAGGTTCATCCCTTGCAACTCTTGTCAGCCGTTTCTTGTGTATAGCTATTCTTTCAACTCTATCTTTTTTGAGGATCGGCTTACTTTCACGTTGTTAACAGGCTAACAACACTAGCTTCAAAGCTATTCTACCTCATCCACCTGTTTAGGTCGAGGCCACTTCGTCTCCTCCAAAGAGTACGTCCCTAAACTCNATTTCTTTACCGTCAATCTGAAAAGACAAGCAATCTCATACACTTTACGCGGATACTTTTGACCAGCAGGCCAAAGGCTTTCGACCGGCTTGTGTCTGTTCAACGAGAATATCGCCGTAAATTCGGAGAAAGGAATACAATTATTTGTTCACTGCAGATTCAGCCAATCCTGTGTAACCTGGGNTAGAAATAGGAGTAATGGTTCCATCTGATA
Organism: Candidatus Poribacteria bacterium; assembly: GCA_002699335.1. Next base: position 4,732 of record PACG01000072.1, on the reverse strand, counting down.
CAAGGANGGATCAAGCTGGATTGTATTTAAGTTATAATTTAAATGCCGGTTTTACTTCTTATACCCTGTAATGAATCTGTTATTCTGTATACCCTAGAGTGGTTTCCATCGGCTGGTCTTCGACCGACTAGCGGATATCGTAATGGGCTGGCACGCCAAGCATAGTGGCTATAGCTTCACAGTTTTCCCACACCAGATTGCACACTGCCACGACGTTGACCCATAGTTTCAGAAACCTGAATGCTGAGCAGTGGTGTCGTCTGGCACGATTTCCAGGACTGGCCAGAGCCACTTTCAATGGGTCGCTTGGAATGGGTATTTCACTCATTTTTATTTAACTCTTGTTTGAAGTATTGAATCATCAGATTNGTGGGGTGGCAAAACATCATAATCGATCTCATAGATATCTAACCCTTTGTCGTACACCAATTTGAACCCCGGAATTTTCCCTTCTACCAATGGTTTCAACGCTGGGCGCATGTTCATCTTGGGAATGATATGCGTGACTTTGTAGAATTTCATGACTTCGATGATCCGGTCNAGTTCTGCTAGTCGTACCTGTATTGTCTTCTCTTCCGAATAGAAATGCAGCTGTGCTGGCTCGCGAAACATGGTGATGGAACCGGGTAGATTCTCTTGTATCCACCTTCCTGCTGCCATCCATGTTAAGGATAATCACCGTCTTTGAAGTCATCGTATACTTCCCCAACCGATTGCCACAGAATAGGGAGTATTAACATCGATAGCCAATGAGGAGATTGTGGTAGCGTATTTCGCCCACCTGGACTGTTCAAATATCTGTGTCACTCCCACGTAGTAGGTTGTCCANCCGATTGCCATATTTAGCACGATGAGTGGAAACACTAACCGCTCAATTGGTTCCCAGCAAACAGCCAGAAATATCACTGACACTGCTTCCACCAACCAGAGAAGATGTAAATTTCGATTGTGCCAGGGGTTTAGAAAATCACCAATAAGATCGTATATCTTACTAGATTCAGGAATATCTTTCTCCTTGGTGAAAAAACGACGGAGGGGAAAATACAGACAGGAGAACAAGAATAATCCGATGACGGCAGGAATGCCTGTGTAATAGGTGTAGAAACTCTCAGCTTCAAACTCGCCCCACGATTCTTCGATGTCTACAAAACTCCACCATAAATGGAATTTGAGAAAGTCCGTACTATTCTCCCATACCCGCCTTAATCCAGCATCCCTTAACTTAGAAAACAGGGCCGGTCTCTCAGCATCCCAGTAAAGCGAATAAGTGCCTGTTTCCCACTCCTGGTATCCGATANATCCAGCGGCCTATTGCTGTGTGCTAAAGGTAGGACTGCCAAAATGCACAATATTCCGCATAAACCAGGAAGTTATAATGAGAAAGACAATCGCAAAACAGTGCCATAGTTTCCGATGCCGCAATATCTTGAACCCGGCCTGGACAAGACAGAATAGCGAATAAACGGGAATTAGAATCAATCCGCTCCCTTTAGCGTAGTNCGACAAGCCGATAAACACGCCCGCTGAATAAAAGTATCTAGGCGGGTCCATTGCTTTTATGATGAAGAAACAACTGGCTATCACCAGACAATGGAAAATCNCGTCATCGTCAGGTATGAGTGAATGCTGAATATTGGGGAANCGATGATTCCGATCGCTGCTGCCANTCCTGCCATTTTGCTGCTGCTCAACCGCTGAGTGAGAAAGTAAAGGAATATCGGCAGAAAGATGGATGCTACCAGGATAGCAGGTAGTTTGGCCGCAAAAGCGGTTTTTCCCAACATTATATAGCAGGGGAGGATAAACAGTGAATACAGGTGCGGGTAGTGGGCTTCCGGTTGGGTGATCTCGGGATATTGCAGGGGAGAATAAAAATTGGAATACTGAATGAAATCGTTGGACAATCCCTTGCCAAGCAAAAAACTANCCGCAGCTTCAGCAAAAACCGCTGAATCCGTATTTCCAATCCAATCGATAGGATATACTATCAGGCATTTGAGGACAAACGAAGCCAGCCCAATAATGAGAATTACGGCTAGAAAGAAATCAACTTTCAATCTGCCCATATTTCAGTCTCTAAATTCAACCATGACGTGCCGTGTTGAGTTGCTCAATTGTTTCAGTTTCACGCCCCCGTCTGATCTTCCTGTTTAACGTTTCATTTCAATCCACTGCCTCGCTTTCTCCGCTGTCAGTTCTCCATCGTAAGCCACAACGCGTAACTTCAGCTGCCACGATTCCCCTTTCGGTGTTGAGACCGACTGCCTCCAGGTTGGATTGAAAAGCGCCATTCCGTAATCTCGAATGAACCACGGCCCGCGCAATCCATCATTGAGAATGTGCATCATTACGCCGAATCGTCCATGTCCGTAAAGATCGTTTTCATAGGCCACGAAATCGGATTCACCTTCATGAACTACATCAACACCACCTTTGCGATCGTCATCGGCCAATACCATACCGCCCATTACTGGTAGGAGTCTGGGTTCAACGCGAATGCCGATGCTACCGAACTTGGTCTGTGGATAGTCGACAGCACCATAGGTGGCGATCTTCTGGCTGGTCATGTCGCAGACCGTCGCTCCTGGCATAGTACAGAAATCGACCCTACGCATCTCATCGATAAGTGGTCGCCCTTTGCCGTCGAGCCAGACGTTCTGCCACTGGAACCGTACGCTTTTTTCGCGCAGATCTACTTTCGGCNTTTTAGGAGCCTCAACCCACCCACCCAGCGGTCGAGGTTTGAATCCGGCATAATGCCAAAATTGGCTTTCTCGTTCACCTACGATGACCGGGCTCTGTCCAACGAAAAAACCATTATGAAATGGGTGATCAAAAGCGTATTCCTGAATCACGGTNTGTCCACCAGGTGTGTAGAGTGGAAAGACCCAAGATCGTTGGGCGTTGCTGCCGACGCCTCCCAGGCAACGCCCAGTTGAGCTTTCAACAACCATGTGGGTCCGNGCGTTAAGACGAATCTCAAATGGTGAATTTNCCATTGTGTTTCTCCTATCTTCTCGCTAACGGCAGATAGACTTTGGTATGGTTGCGCTTTTGCGACTCAAAAAATCCGTAAATTACCTCCACCACCGTGCGCCCTGCCTGTCCGGGTGAAACTGTCTCCCCGTTCCCATCAACGGCTTCGATCAGTTCACGCACCCCGAGTGGAATACCGGAGATTTGCCAGGCTGGGGCTTCGATCACCTCGGAGGATTTACCCTTGTGCAATACCNCCTCTTTATCGATGGTGATATAGCCTTCACTTCCCATCACTTCAAACCGCCACTTTGGCCCAGCCGTATTCTTCGAAGTGCCGGTATAGAGTCCGCGCACACCGTTGCGGAAGTGAATATAACCGCTAGCCGACGGCTCCAATGCGGGGCTGCGTCCCCCATCGCCACGGTACTCAGTATAATCTTCGTAGCCTTGCTCTAGTTCAGCGAAGACCCACTCCGGTTCTGAGCCAGCTAAATAACAGATGGCATCGATCAAATGTGTTCCGTTGCGGAAGATCGAACCCCGTTTCCCACTCAACCGACCATCGATATATTGTAGTTGGCCGATCTCANCACCATCGATAATTTCCGCCTTGAGGTGGCGCCATAGTGAGGTNAAGCGACGCGTATGGTCAACTGATAGCAAGGTGCCATTTTTCTCACAGGCGTCGATCATTCGGTCAGCGTCAATCAAACTGGTTGCCAGCGGTTTCTCACAGAAAANACCCCTGACGCCGCAGTTAGCGGCATCGACCACCAGGTCGGCGTGTCGATTGTCTGGTGTGGCGATGGTGACGATATCGGGTTGTTCTTGTTGCAGCATCTGTTTGTAATCGGAATAGAGCGAAATGCCCGACCACTGGTCCATGTACTCTTCTTTGAATGCATTCAGTGCATCCTGTGAAAGATCACATCCTGCCACGACTGCGGCCTTATCCAGTCCGACGACACCTTGGGCATGCTTCTGTCCGATCCCGCCACAGCCAATGACGGCGACTCTATATTTTGCCATGAATTGGTCTCTCCTTTCAGACAAACTTAATTTGTAAAAAACTGTACGCGATCCTTCTTGCGGCCTCTACCTAAAGGCCAAAAAGGCCCGACGACAAAATTCGCGGAGTTGGTTGTGGTTATTCGCTAAGCGTTATTTTTGCCGCCTGATTTGTCCCCAAAAGGTGGCCAGTTTCTCCGATAAGTCTACAGACAAACCATCCTTATCGTAGACGACGATGTCATCGAAAGCNACTGAAGTCCCGAACAGCGAGAACCCGATCCGGCCTTCGGCTGGTCCCTCTTTGACCTCGAACCCCTTTTCACCATTGAGGTAGCCAACGACTTTGTCTGGACTGACCTCGATTTTGATGGCGTACCATTTGTTGTTTTCGACCGTCTTACCGACTTGGGTTTCAAAAACATTCGAACCGGCACCTTTAACCCGTTTACGTAAAACCGACCGTGTATTGCCCCAACCCGCGATGTTCCAGTCGTAGAAGGTCATCGTGTTCCGATCACCTTTGGCGGCGGGCACCTTATCTCCCTTTGCGATGCCGAAGACAACATCCCAGCCTTCATTACCGCCTAGTTTCATGGCTTTGAGTTCCAGCGTATATCGGATCCAGCTCAAATCCCATTCTTTTTCTTTGACAAAACTGGAGAGGAAGGTGTCTGTTGTACTCTGGACATACTCCCCTTTTTTAACTTCCCATTTACCGGCACCGACATCCCACCGATCCGCG
>PACG01000071.1 GCA_002699335.1 Candidatus Poribacteria bacterium | reverse complement strand
AATCATGTGCGAAAGCAAGTCGACTTTTATAGAAAGAAAGTTGATTACATTTAAAAAAACAGGAATATGATGATTGGAGATTTATCGAAAAATATATAGACCTATTCCGTATTCCTCAAATCTATCAGCAATACTACGACCTGTCAGAGTATGAATATATCAGAAAGGAGGTGGAAGAATTTATATCAGGAGGATATGCTTTTTTCGGTTTAGGGGGCTACCCTTAGGGAATAACTTTGTTCAGTGTATATTCGATGATGCCTTCGGCACCGATACGCCTCAACTCTGGAATCAGATCGCGACAGATGTGCTGATCAATTATCGTCTCGATGGCGTACCACCCTTCCTGGCTTAGTGAGGCAATAGTTGGGTTTCGCATAGAAGGTAAAATCTGGATCAGATCTTCCAGATTATCTGCTGAAATATTCATCTTGAGTCCAACTTTTCCTTCCGCTTTCAGTGCCCCTGCCAACAGCATCTTCAAATTCTCGATCTTGTTTCGTTTCCATTCATCCTTCCAGCTTTGACGATGGGCAATCATAGTGGTAACCGATTCCATTATGGTCTCTACAATCCGTAACCGATTAGCGCGGAGTGAATTACCCGTCTCTGTAATCTCGACGATGGCTTCACAGAGATGCGGGATCTTGACTTCTGTCGCTCCGTGGGAGAACTTAACCGTTGCTTTGACCCCATTTTCAGCTAAATATGCTTTAGTTGATTCCACTAACTCAGTAAAGATCACTTTACCTTCCAAGTCCTGTACCGACTGAATCCCTGAATCCTCAGCTACTGCTAATACCCAGCGGGCGGGACGATTGGTCTGTCGGCTATAGACAAACTCGGCTACTTCGACCACATCGACTTTACATTCGCGCACCCAGTCGCGCCCTGCTAACCCAATATCGATAACACCTCGTTCCGCATAGAGTGCCATCTCCTGTGGACGCAGCAACATAGCTTCAATCTCTTCATCATCCACTTGTGGATAATAGGAGCGGCTACCCGTCGTAATCGTATAGCCGGCTTTCTTGAACAGACTGATCGTCGATTCCTCCATAGATCCTTTTGGGATCCCAATTTTCAACACACCCATTTTTATTTTCTACTTTCTATGTTTTGCTGTATTTTCTTCAACCGGAGGAATCTTATCAAATCTGAAAAAATGTTCAATGCTAATGCAACACCAATCCTTAACTCGTCTAGACTAATTGAGTTTGAAGGTGCAAACTTATTCCTGGCGATCAATAACAAAGTTTGACGTTAACAGGAATTTCAGCCCATCTCATTGTGAGCAATTGCGATAGCACATGATACTAAATTCAGATACGACCGCTTGGCTAACAGATTAGTATGGTTAAAGGATAAGTGATGAGATGTAATTCCGGGGGGTACAACAATTCACAACTTTTAGGTGTCTTAGGACGGTAATATATGGAAGAGAGCAACGGTTTGTAGTCTTTGGAATTAGTGACCGTGGGAAAAAGATCTGTTTTTAGATATCTAGGTGGGGAAAAAACTCTTCCACATTAGGTGACCTGAAAAGGCCAGAACCGCGCAGACCAAAACGACACGGATTCGTTGATCTCCCTTCTCAACCGCCCAGTGACTTCCAATCCATGCGCCACCGGCATTGCCTAACCCAAGTGCGATCCCAAGTCCCCAAATAACGTACCCCTGACGGATAAAGATAACCAGAGCAACCAATGTGCAAAACAGAACCACAAGCATCTTTAAGGCGTTGGTTCTTACCAGATCGAAACCATTGACGGTAGTTAGCGTAGCGATAATCATAAAGCCGACACCCGCCTGAATAAAACCCATATAGATGCCTAAGATGAAAAAAAACAGTCTAGCTATAACTTTCCGAGGCCGACTCAAATTCTCAATCTCACTCTGAAATCGCCTCAATGGATTGAACAGGGTAATAGCCAAAACAGCGATCATGATTCCTGATAGCGCCCGGTTGAAGATGACGCCACTTTTATCGATTTTACCCAATTTGATGACCAGTAAGGCACCAACCGCTGCACCCAACATAGCTGGAATAGTGACTGAGATTCCATACCCAAAATCGGAAACGCCTTTTCGTCGGAATCCGGCGACACCGGCAATATTCTGGATCATAATTGCCAAACGGTTGGTTCCGTTCGCATAGGTCGCCCCGGGCAAGCCGAGAAAAATCAAAACGGGCAGAGTCAGGAGGGAACCACCACCCGCCACTGAATTGAGGAAGCCAGCGAAAATACCAGTAAAGGCCAGAACCGCATATCGAGCAACTGGATGTGCTGATAGCGTTAAAACAAAATCCATGAACTAGTTGATGATCTGGTAGAAAAAATTACGTTGTTTAGGAACCAAACCGAGTTCCCCGACTACTCGCTCGATCTCTTCCATCGGCATACAGTAGACAGTTCCGGCTTGGCTGACTACGTTTTCCTCGATCATTGTCCCCCCCATGTCGTTAGCACCAAACTTGAGTGATAGTTGTCCGATCTTTGGCCCTTGCGTAACCCAGGAGGATTGAAAGTTGTCAAAATTATCCAGTATCAAGCGAGAGACGGCAAGTGTTTTCAGATAATCAAAACTACCGGCTGGCGGGAGATGTGCCAGCCTGGTGTGGTCAGGTTGTAGTGACCAGCAGATAAAAGCCGTAAATCCACCCGTTTCATCTTGTAATTGCCGCAATCGAATCAAGTGTTCCACTCGTTCACCATAGCTTTCGACATGACCATACATCATGGTAGCACTGGAGCGCAACCCAACCAAGTGTCCTTGCCGCATCACCTCCAACCATTCGTCAGCCGTACACTTTTTGGGGCTAATTTCATCTCGTGCATGGTCGGTCAGTATTTCTGCCCCACCACCGGGGATTGATCCGAGGCCAGCGTCACGCAAACGAATTAGTGTCTCTCGCAAAGAGATCTTGTTGATTTTAGCGAACCAATCCAACTCCGGCGGTGAGAAGCCATGAATATGGATGTCGTAATTCGATTTCATCCAACGCAACAGATCTTCGTACCAATCGAGCTTCAGCGTTGGGTGGAGTCCACCTTGCAATAAAATCTGGACGCCTCCCAGATCTAGCGTTTCCTCGATCTTTTGCCCTAGTTCTGGTCGAGATAGAACGTAGGCGTCGGGATCGGTTTTGTGCCGATAAAAAGCACAAAAATCACAATCAATATAACACCAGTTGGTGTAGTTGATGTTTCGATCTACGATATAGGTAACATAGCCTTCAGGGTGCAGGCGTTGTCGGATCTGGTCTGCAGCATTTCCTATCGAAAGCAGGTCGTGGCTTTTATACAAAGTTAGGCCATCATCAAAGTCAAGACGTTGACCAGCAAGCGCTTTTTCCAATATCGGTTGAATTGTTACGTCCATCTTCAATCTCGTGTACTAGTTGAGTTAGTTAGCATTTGTGCTTTTCTGCTGATTTACTGAGGGATTGTATCACTTGCATCAGATGAGAGTCAAAGCCGTTTATTGTCTACCGACTGCCACTCGGAGGATGGAAAACTTACATTTTTGACTCAATTGACCTCTCCGATCGCTGATGCACAGGAGCCTACTTGAATGAGCCTTATCTTCTCTTGGCAGCGGGGCCGTGAGCAATAGGATTATCACCAATCCACCTTTCATCTGCGGGTTCGGATGCTGGCTGGTAACGAGTATCCAGCGTCAAGCGGATGCGATTGTCTGGCCATCTATTATCTAAGGAGCAATGCATGGTATGCATACTGAGTATAAGCAGGTCTCCAGCCTCAAAGTCGGTGGTTTGCCATTGGCCACCAAATTGATCTTGGACCTCGAGTGGATCTTGTGTATACCAACCGCCAAACTTTTTAGTGCTTAGTTCATCATCAACGTCAATTGATCCATAGGTTGAAATTAATTCGCTGAACAGGTGCGATCCTTTTAAAACGGCTAAAGCTCCTCCAATTTTGGGCACATCTATTAGCGGAGTCCAACTGCTATGTAATTTTTTAGATCCACGTCCCATATAGACCCAATCGAAATGACAACCTGTAGCGGCGCCGGCGCCGACCATTCTAACCCAAATGAAATCGAGGGCTCGTGTTGGCTCTGCAAAAAAAAGATCGTAGAAGGCCATCATTTCACCACTTTGTGTCAGGGTGCGAACCGCATCCCCTTCTCGAAAACTTTTTGTATTCACCTCTAATTTCAAACTTAGATCCACGCCTTCACGCTTCAGGTAGTCGTCATCAACTGAACCATTACGTTCCATCTTAACCAACAGTTCATTCCGTGCAGCACGAACCTTGTTTTTGTCGAGGAACCTACGTAGAAGTAGATATCCGTCCTCGGCCATACGTTGCCTAAAAGCGTCTGGATTGGTTAATAGATCATTTGATGATCTCAGTTCCCCAAACTTATCAGGTGACAAATCGAACTTATTTTTGCATGATGTCCAGTGTTCCATAGTAACACCTTTTGATTTTACTCCGGAGATTTAGTATTTGTAACGATAAATATAAAAATCAATAATACATCGAACTTAAATTGTAAAAATCGAATCTAAATTACGATTTTAGTTTTTTATGATTTCAACTTGTGCTAAACTTGTGCTAAAATTTGATCGGTTTAGGTGGCAAGGAGAGAACGAAATGTCGAGTACAAAGTTGGTTCATATCGGAGTCCGTTGTACGGATTTACAACAAAGTATTAAGTTTTGGCGGGATGCACTAGGATTAGAAATCAGCCAGCAAGCAAACAACTGCTTTGACCTCACCGATGGGTATCACAATTTCCGCGTCTTTCAACACAACGGACCGGACCGTCCTAAACACGTCAGTGGTATGTTGGACTACCTCCACATTGGTGTTAGTGTTCCTGATCTCAAGACAGTTGCCGAACGATGTTTCACTATGGGATTTCAGATCTTCTCAGACGGTCTAGGTGGAGCGGAAGTTTTAGATCTACAAGACATTAAAAGCACCGCCTTCAAGGTTAAAGATCCAGATGGTATCACTGTTGACATTACCAGTTCAGACCAGCAATGGCCAGGTGTACACCTCTAATCAACTAATTTCGGTTTTTTTGATCCCGGGAATTAAATTAGAAGCACCTAAACTTTAGTCAGCGATAGGACACAAAAAGGGCTTGCCGCAGTTAGCAAGCCCTTTTATTTTTACAGTGAGTTACGGTTAAATTGCGGCCGGACCTTTTTCACCCGTACGGATACGGACGGTTTCATCTATTGGAAGGACGAAAATCTTACCATCGCCAATCTTCCCGGTTGAGGCCGATTGCTGAACTGCTTCAATCGCTTGATCGAGATTCTCTTCGGCGACCACAATTTCCAATTTCAGTTTAGGCACAAACTCGATCGTGTATTCACTACCTCGATAGAGTTCTGTATGCCCACGACTGCGGCCAAAGCCTCGAACTTCAGAGACTGTCATCCCTCGAATGCCAATGTGAGTTAAAGCCTCTTTGACGTCTTCGAGTTTGAAGGGGCGAATAATGCACTCTAGCTTCTTCATGGGATCTCCGACAATTGAGTTTACAAATCAAATCAGAACTATTATTATCCTAATATGCGGACTTTGTCGTCGTAATAATTACAGCTGCTATTTTGTAGGGGTCCCCATTTGAAGAGGGTCTCCTGTCCTCAAGACGGCCTTTCCAACCATCATCGATGGTTCCAACTGGTATCCGTATGGAAGCACCTCTATCGAACTCACCATAAGAGAAAGTATCAATTGACTCGGTCTCATGCAAACCGGTTAATCTCTGGTCGTTATCTGCACCATACACAGCAATATGCTTCTGGATGTTTTCACTAAATACTTCGCAAATTTTAGTGAAAACCGCTTTATCCCCACAACTCCTCATCGTTCCATCAGAGAAGTTGGCGTGCATCCCAGAACCATTCCAGTCCCCTTTGACCGGTTTTGGATGCCAATTAATAGCGACGCCATGTTTCTCAGCATTTCTTTCTGCCAAATAACGAGCAATCCAAATTTGATCACCTGCTTGTTTTGCACCTTTAGCAAAGATTTGGAACTCCCATTGTCCTGTAGCTACCTCGGCATTAATACCTTCAACATTGAGACCTGCATCTAAACATTGATCAAGATGTGAATCAACAATATCTCGACCAAAGGTATTTTTTGCACCGACACTACAATAGTATGGGCCTTGTGGGCCAGGGAACGCTCCTGCAGGGAAACCCAACGGTAGATCGGTGGCAGGATTCCATAAAAAGTATTCTTGTTCGAAACCAAACCAAAAGTCGTCGTCATCATCTTCAATCGTTGCGCGACCATTAGATTCATGTGGTGTGCCATCTGAATTCAACACCTCAGACATTACGAGGTAACCGTTAACCCGGTCAGGGTCAGGAAATATAGCAACTGGTTTCAGTAAACAATCAGAATTGTCCCCAGAGGCTTGCTCAGTTGAACTGCCGTCGAATGCCCACCCGGGACAATCCTCTAATTTACCAGAGAAATCTGGCTTAATAAGTGTCTTACTCCGAAGACTTTGGGTTGGTGCGTACCCATCTAACCAAATGTATTCCAATTTTGATTTTGCGTTCATGTGCTGGTTTAGCTCTCCTCACGAAATTATAAAGTAACTCCAACGGATTAGGCACACGAAATAATGCTCATTTTCATAAACAATCGGCATGCCAACCTAGAAGTACAACTAGGTGCCAATTATAGCACGAATTAAAAAAAAATGATAGTGAACAGCTATATAAGTAAGCAACAAAGCGCTCAAGAATTAGGCAGAGGTAGAAAGGTCGCGCGTGAATCGACTGGCTTCAGGCTCGGTCTGACCAGCATATTTATTCCCAGTTTTCTTTTATATGAAACTTGAACAGGTGAGGATAACTGCTGGAAGATAAAGGCACAAATCCGATCACCAGGATAAAGTTTGACTGGCATTCGACCCAGATTTCCAACTTCTAGTGTCGCGGTTCCAATCCAATCTGGATCGAACAACCCCACCGTGCTGTAAACGATAATTCCAATTCGAGCCAGGCTACTACGTCCCTCTAATCTACCTATGATATCATCGTCTAGTTCCAACGTTTCACGGGTGGCGGCTAGGACAAAATCACCGGGTTGAATAGTGAAGGCCTCACTGTCTGGAATTTCGACCTTTCGCATCAATTCATTGATGCGAAAGGCTAGATCTGAGATCGATATGTGAGTATTTACTGTGTTCAAAAAACCGAAAAATGTTGCCTAACCGAAAATCGATGGAACAGGATCCCAGTTGTGTCTCTAAATCAAGTGCAGGTGAGATTTTGATTTTTCCATCGTCTAGGTAAGCCAGAATATCTTGATCTGATAACAGCATCAACCAACCTACTTTAGAATAATCATTTTTTGTGTTAAGGTTTGAGTTCCCATTATACTCTTCAGATCAAGAGTATAAAAGTAGACTCCACTGACAACTGACTCTCCGTACTCATTGCTCCCATTCCAGTAGATGGCACGTTCACGGTTCCTGTAGTGGCCTGCATACTGATGGCCCAGGTTTATAGCTCTAACACATGCTCCCCGGCTATTGTAGATCTTAAGCGTAACCTGGCTATCGGTTGCCAGTTGGTAAGGAATCCAAGTTTCCGGGTTGAATGGATTAGGGTAATTTTGCCACAAGGCACTTTGTTGTGGAACACGATAAGCAACCAAATTTGGCAATTTAATCAATCCATTTTGGATGTCCTCGCCGGTTACCTGATATTCAATTGGTGGCACACGTAGTTCGGCCTGACCGACTTGGGCTTCAAGATGCAACACGTCATTAACCGTTATTGTCTGCTCTGGTTGGAAAAAGAGCTTGGTTGCCGTAAAAGCACCAGCTTGGTCCGTTTCACCTCGGATCTTATAAACGAGACTTGCTGACTGTACTAAGTCGGATTTATCGTTACCTGAGATGCCATTGCGAATGGTCACCTCAAAAGGCAGAATAATCGGTTGTCGAAGCTCATCAACCATTCGACCTTGAATTACCAACAACGGCGTACTGGTTTGGGACAAGATCGCGGGAGCTGTGCCCAATTCTGCTCTCAGCGCATCCGACCAACTTATACCACCGATTCGAACCTGGCTTTCGCCTTTGGCCATGATGATGAAAGATTGTCCTCCCGTAATCCGAATATCACCATCATCACCAGCAGCAGCAACCACTTTAAAGCGTCCTTGATCAGGTACAATGATTGCCGTTGCATTGTTCTTAATTCCATCTAAAGCAAATAGATCGCTGACGCGGTTGACTCGCCCATTCTTTAATGGAATTCCGACATGGTTCAACCCTTTGCTGAGTTGGATTGAGGCAATCCCGTGATTTCCCAAGGATCTGCCACGCAACTCGAGTACAACCGGCTCTTTCATAACAGTAATGATTCCGGTATCATCTTTGATCACCCGGTCAGCCTTACTATCACGGCTAAATTCATTTAAGTAACTGTACCAGGCGCCTTGCTGGTTATCGTAAGTAATCAGCAGGTTAACTACATCCTGACCCCCTAAAATCTGGTATAGATCGCCAACGGTTTTAAGTGTGGTTTCCTTACCGTTCACGGATGTCACGGAGAGCGGAATGTGGGTCATCCCAATGCCTTGTGGAATCTCCAGTTTGAAAGGTGATAAGCCATGAAAATCAACTGGAATTTCCGCTGTCTGGACTGCACCTAATTGGTCAGAGATCGCTAAGCGAACCAAGCGCATTTGGCTACTCAACATTACCTCTGGTGGAATGCGAGCAAAAACAATATAATCTGTGGTTATAATTTCTGATTCTTTGTCATCGATCTGATCAGACGGATTTTTCTCTTCACTATCGGTGTTAACAGCGGTCAAACCACCTACTGAAGTCGTATTTTCATCCGACTCTAGTTGGCGATATTGAAGAACCTCTATCGGTATCCAATTATGTTCGATGACCTCTGGATTTTCGGCGTTCTCAATTCTATCGCCAGAAATTGAGAGAGTTGGTTTAACGGCAGAACTGGAAGAAAACTCTACACTGAATCGGTCACCGCTGCGCAAGCGGGTAGGCAAACTTACTCGATTTAGTTGCAGGACCTCCTCGACTGTTATCGTTTTGTCAGTCACTTGAGTGCTGACGTTACTGTAAGCATCGGTCAGTTCGATTGTCAGTTTGGCATTCAGTGCTCGATCGCCACTTCGGAAGGTGTAACTAGCGCGGTACTGGTTGGCGAACATACCTTGTGCCAGCGGCTCCTTTCCTGTGACACCAGAAATTTGGAAGGTACCGGAAGCGTTTTCTTCTCCTACCACAGTGATCGACATTATATCGCCTACTTTGTATTTGCCAGAGCCACTNATGCTCAGTTTCTTAATCTCAGCGATNGNGTCGATATAGATTGNTGGTTCTGTCTCTTGGCTNGTCGCATTGCCCAACGCGTCGAACAAAGTNACCTTGATAGGCACGGCNCTTGAAAGGCCATCCACCTTGGTGGATATCCCCGAAGGAATTTGGTAAGGAATTGCCCACACCTTATCNCTAGCACTTTCATCATTATGTAAGCCATCGTTATAGAGATCACCTGTATCAATCGGATTCGGATCTAGCGGGTCACCAATTCGGTAGGTGCCCCGCACGGCAATATCAAAATCATCCCGCTGGATCACCTTAATGGTAACGATTTGGCTGACCTTGCTAATAACGCTTTCACCGCCATCATGAGTGGCTTTAACAATCGCCGGACCTTCTGCATCGAGTTTATAGGTAAATCCTTTNTAGAATGTATTGTCTCCAACGCTGATAGTTAGGGTTTTTTCTCCTGGTGATTGGGGACGCGAAATGATGTACTCCATCTGAATTTCGCCATTAGCAGATACATTGGCAAAGGCGACATCTTCTACCAGCCCAATGCTAACCGAGATTGGAATACCAGCGTTATACCCACTACCGCGGATGTCAATTTTTGTTCCAACACTCCCCTCTGTCGGCGAAATGGTAACCAGTGTGGGTGTAATCGAAATCGCGCCTTCGGCTACNTTTGTGCCGGCGGACACTCTTACTTTCTGAGAACCAGCAGCTAGTGGAGGAATGGTAACTGTGAAATCGTAGCTTCCATTGGCNGCGGTGGTAAATTCTTCGGCTTCAGTTACCACCACACCGCCGATGGAAATAGTGACTGTTGCGTTAGCGCTAAGCCCTTTACCGGTGATGTTTAATTCGTCTCCGGGTTTGAACTGCGCTCCATCNACAGGTGTATCCAGGACGCCCAGAATGGTCAAGTCGCCGGCGATCGTCGGCGCAGCTTTTGCGTCTTTGGTGACACTGTCTGATGCAGTAATGGTAACTGTTCCTCCCGGCAATTCTACCGGTACGAGGAACGATGCACTAAATNCACCTCGCGTATCTGTTTGGATCACTTCTGGTATCGTTGTTAGTGTTGCCCCATCCAACGTAATTTGGATCGTATCCTCCGACCGATAGCTGGATCCGCTGAAGCTAACACTATCNCCTGGTTTGGCTCCGTCTACTGANAATTTCAACTCTGGTAAGATTTCAAAGCTGGCGGTCAGATTNTCGACAGCGGTGAATTTAACCGTGGCTGTTCCACCATCAATCGACGGTACAAAGAAACTGACTTTTATCTTACCGGACGAGTCCGATAATAGGCTATTGTCAGATTGCAACGTTCCAACTTGATCTGCAATGATTAAACCGTTCGCCTGACTCGTAATCGTGGTTTCTGTACCATTGGGTTGGGTCAAAGTTAAAAACCCGAGATTGGCACTGGCCAGCGGCGCACCGTTCTCGCTAACGGCTAAACCAACTAAGGTCAATTTAGCGTTTGCCGTTACTTGATCCGGTTGCGGTTGTAGGCTAGCTTGTTGCATATTCANCCGAACAAATGGTTCTATCCCGGTCGATAAGCCCGTCGCATCACTAATCCGAATGAAGGTTGCGATCTGCTTATCAGCGTCGGGCTGGCTGCCATAAGGACCGATCGGAATAACTACACTAATTGAAAAGGTACCCTTAGGGCTAGTAGTAGCAACCACGCTTTTTAGGGGCGCTTGGTTATTTTCGCTGTCGCCAAACAAAACACGCAAATTGGAGTTGGCCGNAAACCCGTTTCCNTGCAACGNTACTGGCTGGCCAATATCCGCCACACTNGGACTAAAAGTCGTAATCTTGGGNGTAATTTTAAAGGCTACAATCTTTGTTTTGCTTGAGGTCCTTCCCACGGCCTTGATGTTTTGTGTTCCTCCGACCTGTTTATCAATCATGATCGTGGCTACAAATTCACCATCCGCATTGCTAAGCGGGTAAACGGTATGGGTGCCGAAGGTTACGGTAATCTCTTCTTCCNCTCCAAAATTGCTACCATTTAAAGTCAGCGTGTCCCCGTTGCTAGCTTTCTTGTCTACGCTTTCCGCATCGGTGGCAATGGTATTTCCGTCTGAGTTATCAGAAATCTCCAGTGCCAACTGACCTTCTGCTGGTTCGATAGTGAANGCGTCGGTTTTAGTGCTAGCTGAAAGCTTACCAGTAACTGTCACNTCTACATCACCATCNGGCTGTTCAGCAATCACAAAAGTTGAGCTGAAGCTACCATCAGCCAAAGAATTAACGGAAATTTGTTGCTGTCCGAACTTGATTTCTATCGGTTCGAAGGCCCCAAAATNNGTTCCCATAATGNTAACCACATTACCTAAACGNGCTTTCTTGTCAATGCTACCTTCGTCCGTAGCGGTTGCATTTCCATCTGAATTATCGCTGATAATAATGGTTGGTTCACCAACTGGTGGCAAGATGGTAAAAGATAAAGTTACCGACGAGTTACTGACTTGTCCAGTNGCTTTGAGTTGCTTATCACCTTCTGTTTGCTCCGCAATAACAAATTGAGCCATAAAAACACCATNGGTTGATGTCGTAGCTTGAAAGGGTTGTGTCCCGAGCACGATGGNAACTGGTTCNCTTGAACCAAATTGAGTNCCAGTGATTGTTACGAGATCACCAACCCGAGCACGCCGATCCTTACTGTCGGCATCATTGGCGTTGGTATTCCCATCCGAATTGTCGGTGATGGTTAGAGTCTGTTTNGGCNTTTCTGGTNNNGNNGGTGTGGTTGGTGTGGTTGGTGTGGTTGGTGTGGTTGGTGTGGTTGNTCCACCTTTAATATAGATCCGCTGTTGAACACCGCCGTAGGTTAAGTTTTCACCCTCTAGTGGTGTCCCATCTACATTTTCAACTCGAACATTAATAAGTCCTCCAGTAGTTTGCGGAATGATAAAACTCAAGTCTCCATCAGATCCAAAACTACCTAAGTCACCTACTGTGATATCAGACAAATTAGCAGGAATTGTTCCCGAAACTTCGACTTTAACTCTCTCTGTCGGATTGAAGCCCGTTCCACGAACAGTAATCTCGTCGCCGATAGCAGCTGAGGTGGTGCTGAAAATGACACGCGGTGAGATCGTTGCGGTGGTTGTGAGTGGTGTGGCCAAATTATCGCTGGAGAGTTCAACGGAAATCGCGCCGTTAGGTAGTTCCGGTATCGGATAGTTAACTTGAACCCTGCCAGAGCTATCAGCACTGGCCGTAATCTCGTCAGTCCTGACGTGGATTTTGACTTCTTCATTGGCCAGCATCGCATAGCCATGGATAGTTAAAGTTTGACCTACGCTTGGATTATTAGGCAAAACGGATATTGAACCTTCGACATTGAATGTGGCCGTCTGAGCTGTAGTGCCGGCATTCGAACTTCTGATACGCATTTCAGCTAACCCACGAGGGTGACTTGGCACGTTAAAGACCATGTCAAAGGTACCATCGCTGGCAACCGATTTACTGGCCAGAGATGTCACCTGACCAAAATCCAAATAGACTTGTGTGCTCCTTATGTACCCGTTGCCGGAAACGGTAATTGAATCATTTTTCTTTCCGGATATTGGATAAACTGAAATGAGTTGTCCCGTGATTTTAAATATACCGATAGCCGTTTGGGTAATATTTGTTGTTTTACCGTAGAGAGATATCGTTGTATCTCCGCCGCTCTGTGTGCCAGCTTTAAAGGTAAAGTTAACTTCGCCCAGCGCATTTGCGGTAGCCGCTGGCAACTGTATGGTACCAAAGCTAGGTACAACTTCTTCGTTTGGAACGAATCCGGCTGCATTAACTGTAACCTCCGTTCCAACAGGCCCACTCGACGGCGATACATTGGTTATTTTGGCCGTTCCAGACAGTGTTAAGTCTCCACCCGAGATCGGGTTTCCAAAGCCATCGTCAATTTTGACTTCATGCACACCAGCAGCAAATACTGGATCGTCAACAGAAGAGATTGGCAGTTCGATTTGAGCGGTAAATGTACCGTATGCATTAGCCAAAAGGTTATCGCCAACGGCTACATCACCGACGTGGACCTTGCCATCAGGTTGCCCTGGAGCAAAACCAGAACCGGTGACGCTAATCTTGTTGGAGACTGTCGTAAAGGTTAACTTAGGAATTACTTCAAACACCCCTTCCAACTTCTTCCTGCCGTAAGTATCAACGCTCCCATTCCCATTAGTATCTGTGTTAGCAGGATCTACAATGCCATTATTATTCAGATCTTCACCTGGATCTAAAACCCCGTTATTATTCAGGTCTTCGCCCAAGTCTTCTGTTAAAGGATTGGTCGTTAGTAGAGTTTTGACGCCACCGGTTGCATAAATTGTATCCTTCGGTATAACAAAACTGACTTCAAACACACCATTAGTATCTGTATAGATATTTTTCGTTGCACTGACCGTTCCAACACCAACATCGCCAATGCTAAGTGTCAGCCCAGACTCAGTTGTAATATTACGAATTTCCAGTTTGCCGACATTAGCCTGTATTGGGTAGTCTTGACCTCGCACTTTGACGGCTTGATCAACTTGGGCTTGTCTGTTTTCAATGATTGACAAACGTCCCCCATTACTAGAATTTTTGTCTGAAAAAACAAAACTAGTCGAATCATTCGTACTAGGAGTACGAACCGTAATCAGCAAATCACCTGATGCAAAACCTGCAGGGTTAGGTATATCAAAGGAAACATTGAGATTGCCTTGTACTGAAGTAGACACATTAGTTGTAATGGCGCTGTTATTATCATTATTGAGAACAATCTCTATCAGTCCGCTTTTGTCAAATCCGTTGCCGATCAAATAGACACGCGTACCGTCACTACCCGTAGTTGGCGAAACAGTGCTGATTTGTCCTACTACTCGAACACCAACAGTATTCAACTGAGAAGAGCTTGTAATTAACCGTACAGTTTTTGGTCCATATGACATCTGCGGAACCGTAAATACGGTTTTAAAGGACCCATCGTTATTGGAACGTGTGCCACTAGCCAGGCTAGCATAAGAAAGACTGTTAGACACCCCAAGTTGGATTTGAATAGTCTCGTTAGAAAGTAAGCCATCACCTGAGATTTCGATCTGCTGTCCAACTTTGACATCCAATGGTGTAAAGCCGAAAGTGGTAACTGACAAGTCCTCAATAGACAAAAATCTGGCAGTGACGGTAAACGTGGTTGTAACAATTTCACCGGCACTGTCTTCAGCAGAAACCTGTTTTTCCCCTCCAACTTGGACGGGCACAACAAAATCGAGACTAAAACTACCGCCCTTATCAGTCAGCAAATCTTCCTCCGGACCAATTCGACTATCACCCATTTTCAAGGACAATAGATCGTTGGGAATAAAGCCTTGACCGTTTAGGCGAACCCGAGTGCCTATTTTCCCACTAGCAATTCCAGCGGAGAAACTACCGTCAGGTAAGATAATACCCTCGACTGTTAATTTGGGCAAAACACGAAAGTAACTATCAACCTGGATATCGCTGGTATTCCCTTTCACTGTAACCGGTTTTACACCTGACGTCTGGTGCTGGACTTTGGTGGTATAAGTATCAAAAACACCTTGCGGATTGGCATTAATACGTGCAATTTGGGCTGGATCTCCAAATTCGATCTCGATAGATTCACTGGGTCGAAAACCATCACCAACAATTCTCAATGATTGCCCATTAGAGAGTATGGCTGGACTTACCAATGTAATCCGAGGCAAGATAGTGAACTGAGTNAGACCACCGTTATCTGAGGTGATCGTAATGGGNTGTCCGGAGGGGAGNGGTGGCATCGTGAATTTAACTTGAAAAGAACCTCGNGAGTCGGCTTGAANTTGGTCACTTGAGGACAAAACCTGCCCNCCACCATCTNGGCCTAATCGATGATCTGTAGAAGTGATCGNCACACCGTTAAANCGCAGAATTCGGGTCTCTGAGGCGGCAAANCCAGTTCCTTTTAGCGAAAGCGTTTCACCTGAACGGCCTTCAGCCGAGTCAGGTGAAACGATCGTTAGCTTCTTCTGGACTTCAAAACTACCTTTTGTTTTAGCAAATACTTTGTCAGTTCCAACCTGTTTTACCCCNGTCGTAGCCGATGGAATAACCATTCGAACTTGGAAAACACCAGTCTCATCTGTTGTTACTGAACCTTCCTCAATTGTTCCAACACCAGTAGACATAATAGCGACAGAATTCCCACCGAATGTGATACGACCAACATCCGTCGATTCCGGGAATCCAGTCCCGATTACCATAACAGCATCTTCTGGCGAACCAAAAACAGGATTAACGTCAACACGCTTAGTCGCAACCTCAGAAAGAATAAATTGGGAAGAGGTATCACTGATGGTATGTGTNTCTTTGGTAGTCGTAACCGTAAAAGTCATNGGGCCCAAAGGNAAGTCAGTCTCATCACCACCAAGGTTAAAGGTCGCTTCGAGGTCGCCTTTTTCANCAACCGTACCTGTACCTGTGAATGTTTCAGCCGCGATAGTAGACGAAATNATAGTAGCGGTTCCAGTATGAAAACCGTAACCTTTAATGGTTATTTCTGTGGCCGCAGTNCCGCTAACAGGTTCTAAGGAAAGCAGNCCACCTTTGACTTCAAAGCTGCCAATATCGTTTTCTTCATCTGTATCTGTCAGCACATTTGTTGTCAGNCTTTGCTCATCCTTGGTGTCTTCGACTCGAATATTTATGTCATNATGACCAGCCAATTTTCCTGTGTTGAATGAAAGGGCAAAGGCGCCATCGGATTGAACAACATTTCCCCTCAGATTATAGTTGGTGGCTGTGTCGCCGGCCTCTGCTGCTGCCGCCGTCTCGTCAGCTTCAGAATTGACAATTTCTGTTTCAGCGTCTGCGATCAAAGTAACTTTTAGGATATGCCCTGGATTAAAACCACGCCCGGCCAGCGTAATTCGACCACCATTTTCACCTGTTAGCGTTCTATTGGTAGTACTTCTGGCGTTATCATTTATCAGCAGTCGGGTTAGTTGTCCTTGAATAGAAACCGCATTTTCGATTTCATCAAAAGTTCCCGAAGCTTGACGAACGACCACGTCTTTTAATCCATATGGTAGTGTCGATACCTTAAACCTTGACTGAAAAGTTCCATTGTCACGCGCCTTTAAATCTCCAGCAGAAATTGGAACACTTTGTGTCGCACCAAAGTCGATAAAGATTTGTTCATTTGGAATGAAGCCATCTCCAACAACTTCTATTTCATCTCCTGGTTGAACAGGCGCAGAAACTGATAAGTCCGACCCAACGGAAAAGTTGCTATCGTTTTGGTCGGCATAAGCCGGTATCAGGTCGTTATCACTATCGACAATGGTCACGTTTTGAACGGCATAGGTTCCTGTTAATCGCCCCAGAATATTAAAGGTTTTGCTGGCATCACTATTACTATTGCCTGAAACAGTAATTGTTTTGGCGCCACCACCGAGGAAAGGTACGTCGAAGGGCTTGGTGAAGTTGCCAGTGCTAGAAGAAGTCGCTGTACCAATATCCTCTGTATTTAGTTTAAGTGTTAGTGTTTCGCCATCAGCAAAGCCTGTTCCCGTAATAGTAACCGTTTCTCCAACCCTCGCACTAGTTGGATCAAGGCTGATCTGACTAGTTAAGGTAAAGTCAATCTCGCCTTGAAAGCCGCTATCATTATAGAGTTGTATTTTGCCAGCACCTCTCGCTTGCGATTGAAGATCGAAGGTTGCGTTGAACTCACCTTTCTCATTAGCTAAGAATTCAAATGGTGTAACTTCTTCATCATCCAACTTGACAGTTACTTTTTCGTAGGCTTGGAATCCATTCCCGGATAAGGTAATGGGTGTTTCNGTTGTTCCAATGACAGGGGTAATTTCGGTAATTTGGCCTTTTATCGTTGCNGATAAGTCTTCGTTAGCCTCCTCGCCTGAGTCAGCAGTAGCGACCACACTATANGTTGTACCTTGTGGAACCACCGGCAGTTCAAAAGACGAAGTGAAANAGCCATTTGCTTGCGCAATCCCAGTTACAACTTCGATCTGGTTNAATTTGACNGTGTAGCGGGTATTAACGGGATAACCTTTGCCAACNACTGATACGCTGTCACCAATATTAATAGTGGTTGTCGGTGTAACGGTAACTGAGCTTACTACGATGAAGAAAACTTCGCTTTGCCCTAGCTTAACTGTCTGCATACCAGCGGCTGATTCAGGAATGACAAATGTAACAATTGCATCTGTTGTGTTGTTACCAGCAGCAACAGTATCGATCTCGGNNCCANCAAAAAACAATCCACCACCAGCAAAATCACGATTGACTTTCAAACTAACAGTTGTTCCCACTGTTCCACTAGTTGGGCTTATATCAGTAATCGGATAAGTGCTGCTTCCTCGCAAGTTCCATGACAACAAATCTCCGTTACGTGTCAAGTTCGTTTGCACATCACTAATTGAGCCTGAAACTTTGATTTTAAATATGCCCGTATTACTGAAACTGGGAACCAAAACGTCGATGGACAGAGAGCCATCTGATTGAGTCGTAGTTTCTGCCACCACTACATCTAGCGTTTCAGCGGTCCCACCATCAGGCGTAAATTCAGTGATAGTGGCGGTAATTGTCTCGTTATTACCCCAACCGTTACCAAGTAGGGTTATTGTCTGACCAACGTAAACGCTTTCTGCAACTGTGGAACTGGCACTGGACACTTGATTTTGAACCGAGATTGTTTCATCACCGACGGCAGTTAGAAGCGTCGTTTGACCAGTGGCCAAGATCTTCTTGGGACCAAAACTCTGTTGGTTAATCTCGAAGGTAGAACTACTGAAACTACCATCGGTATCAGTTGGAAATGTCCCTGCTGTTAATTCCACATTATCGTCTGTTAGCTTGACATCGACAACTTCTTGGTTACCAAAACCAAACCCTGAAACAGTAAAAGTGCCCCCAACTTTACCCAACTGACTGGGAGTGACGATCAGCTTAGGAATAATTGTTAATGTTTGATAAGCCTGACTATAGTCNAGTTGTCCATTTTTATTGGCATCTTCATATACAGTATAATAAGTATCNCCTGCTTCCCAATTCGTATCGTCAAGTCCATTAGTGGGTGGAATGTTTCCCACGGCATCAGCNGCCGNAGTACCGATAATACCATCGTGATCTGGACTGGCGAGAACAATATTTTCGGNGTCGCCAACCCCATCGCCATCAGCATCTTCCAGGTTGATGAAAACACGATAGTCACCCGCGGGAATATTGGCAGGTAAGGTAAAGCTGATCTTAAATTTTCCATCCGAATCGGTTGTTACTCTACCACTATTGGTATTCTGACCATAAACCACACCGGTAATTGCAATGCCATCGGCATCGTCTTTATCTCTTAGCAACTTCGTACCATCNACTGGAGACACCGTTGCCAGTTTCAAACTAGGCTTGCCGATTTCAAAAAGAGGCAAATAACCCGTNCCAACCAACGTCACTGAACTACTTGGTGTAAAGGAGGTATTGGAACCTTCAATTTGGAGATTCANGTTACTTTCNGGGTCAGAATAAAGGAAAGAAGCCGTTGCATCAGGACTCGATTTGGAGCCTCGGGCTCGAACTTCAAGTAATCCGCCAACTGTCTGTTCGCGGATTACGAAAGAGACTTTGAAACTACCTGGTGGCTGTCCACCGAAGTCCTCATCTCGGACTTCTCTGACAGGTTGTGTATTACCAAAATCTATATAGACAATTTCGTCGTCTAGCGCCCCAACACCAGAAAAATTATATCCTTCAACAGAGACTGTGCTGTTGAATGTTCCACCATCTGGCGTAACAACGATGGAAGGTTCGATCGTCAAGGCATCAGTAAGCTCAATTCGACTGCCGGATGCATTAGCAGTGACAACAATAGCATGTTTTGCTTGCCAGCGGCTATGGCCAATTGTAATGGTTTCAGTGAACCGACCATCGGCGTCTACGGTGCTATTCGCTGGAAAGACAATTTCCTGATCGCCTACAGTAACAGTAAGAGTATCTAGAACTTTGAATCCTTTACCGTTCAGCGTAATCGTGTCACCATACTTAACAATTGTAGGTCCAGATAAGCTTACAGAGGACAGAACCTGAAAAGCGAGTTTACTCTGACCGAATGTGATTTCTACCGGCCCATTGACATGGTCTGGGATTTCAAAAGAAACCTCGTATGCCCCCCCATTATCGGATTTAACTTGGTTAGTGTCGTCTATTTCGCCTTTGGTTGCAATCAGGGCTTGATTCGCTGTTGTAATAACGATGCCACCAAAAGTGATAGTTCCAATCGTCTGATTAGCAGGTCCATACTGACCTGTTAACTTTAGTACCGTACCAACTTGTCCGCTAAAAGTATCTTGAGCTGGCCCAGTGAGCAAAAACTCTTGTGTTTTGTCGCCAATCCTAATCGTATAGATACCAACAACTAGCGTCGAATCTGTAGGAACAGTAAAAGTAACCTTATATTCTCCATCTAGGTTGGTAACAACTTGATCGCTATCTTCATTAATAGCTCCCTTAATAGCTTCTAAGGCATGGCCGGCTTTAGTAATTTCAACTGTTCCAAAAGTTATCCCGCCGATGGTGGAACTTGAATCTCCGATATCTGATAAAGTTACAGTTATATTGGGATGCCCCTGAGTTGGACTAACGATAAAATTGGCAAATACATTTGAAACGATCAAGATCAGTCCTAGAAGCAGAAAGACGGGATACAGGGGTTTTTTCATGGGTTCTTCCTTCGTTAGTATTGCCTATTAGACGACAGGATATACAAAAGATGGCGAGAGCAAGATCGAGTGAATAAAAACTTCTATATTATTGTTCATTATATTATGGTCGAGAAATTCGTCAGACAATTGAGATAAAACTAACTTAGTTTCTTTCTTGGGACTTGATTACACCCCGAGATTTGATTATAGCATAGATGCTAAACCTATACAACGAGTATGTAAGATGACGCCTCAATTCTATGTAGCAACCTTCACCACGCCAGAAGCACGAATACACGGCCTAAAATCACCAGATCTCCTTTTAGAAGCAGACAAAAATGCGTCCGCTAGTGAACCGGCATAGAAGTCGAAACTTATAGCAAACTTAGCGGGATCAACGTCCAAGCTGTCAAATTCAAACCCATTGGTCCGAAGAGCAGTATCTGTCGGTAAAAGGAACCTTGAAGACTTCAACCGTCCTGGAATTGCTGATTTTCTCACGGCTTGTGTCAATTCTTGTCTTCTTATCAACTGCCGGAAAATTGTTAATTGTGTGTGCTGGTATGCTGCTATACTTCCATTCGCTGGTAGCAACCCATAATCACAGACAAAAAAGCATAAGAGTCTGGTTTCTACATTGATGAAGAGGGGTCAAAGTTGGCCTTAAAAGGCATACATTTTAGCAGAGAAAAAACGAATTAGGCAGCCCTGGAGTAATGCTTGTCATCGTCTGAATACGTGGTCCGGCTTACGTCCTCCAGATGTGGGTATGTATATCGACGATCGGCATAACGAAATCTCCTTTAACTCTTTTTCCTACCGGATTGAGAGCGTATTTGCGGACAAACTCACAAAATAGAAGACGTTCTGGTTAAAAGCGTTGCCTGAAACTGGCAACCATTTTTGGCGATCCGCCGTGTTGTGTCAGGAAGTCGATAAAGCCGTCGTACAGTTGGCGAGCATGGTCGATATCGGTTGTAAACCGGTTACTGCTTTGCTGTGGGTCCGAAGGCAGGTGGAACAGTTTATCAGGAGTGCCGACGTTTTCCAGTAATAAGGACCATGTTCCATCGGTGACCTGTCCGTACGGTTTACCTCCATCAGGACTCCACCCACCCACCCAGGCACCGTGTGTCACCGACAACGATCGAAAATTGTCTTTGCCGCTCCTGATCACTGGTAGGAAGCTCTCTCCTTCAATGGACTCCATTCTTTCGGCACCGAAGAAATCGACCACTGTAGCTGGAAGATCGATAATGCTGGCTAGTGCCGGGGTTCGTCGAGGGGAAACTTACGGATGATAGACTATTAAAGGAATATGGGCCACCTCCTCGTACATGCTGTAATTTTTGGCAATTAGGCCGTGCTCACCCAGCAAAAAGCCGTGGTCGGCCATGAAGATCACCATCGTGTTGTCGAGCAACCCCACATTCTGGATCTGGGTTAGCAGGTGACCGATCCAGCGATCGGCCAGACAGGCCTCTGCCCGGTAGAGGGCGTTAAGTCGTTGGGTCGTCCGTTGGTCCATTTGGTTGGGACCATAAGGGGGATAGATCGGTTCTGGACCATCATAGTCTTCAGGGTCGAAACGGCGGATGTACCATTCCGGCGGATTCCACGGTTCGTGAGGGTCGAATGTGTCTACCATCAAGTAAAAGGGATTTTGCTGGTAGTTAAGTTCCAACCATTGACAGGCCTTTCTCATCGTTTGTGAAACGTAGGTGTCCTCTTCTGCATGCCAGATTGAAGCATTCCTGAGATGGTGGGTTAACCGCGCCGGCAATTGGTTTGGAGCAGGACGAGTGAATTGGCGGTACCTCTTAGCTTGCGAAATTTCAAAGTCGTATGGATGCGNGCGCAGGGCGTCATTCTCCTGCCCACGTATCCACTCCCAGCCGGTGAATCCCCGGTTATACAGAAAACCGTTGTTGAAATGGTGTGGTGTGTCGGCGATCATCATGCTAGTGACGCCAACTTCAGGCAGGGCATCTGCAATGACGGGTACATCTCTTTTTAAGGATTCCCATCCGCGGCGAGCCAGGCCAACCTGACCGGTCACCAGATCCCCTCGGATCGGTACGGTTGGATAACTGCAGACGTAGGCCTTGTCGAAAACAACACATTTTTCTGCAAAGGCATCCAGAAATGGCGTACTATCCCTTAGTTAGGTTGGCCTGGCTCGCCGTAAGTTGCCTGGTTATCTCGACGAAAAGTGTCGGAAATAATATGGATGATGTTCAAAACCGATGCACCTTTTTATCTNGATAGCGACAGGATTGTCTTTAAAACTCTTCATGATCCCTATAGACAGGGAGTTTACCATAATCGTGGTATCGATAGAAAAGGTCAACAAGTAGATGAAAACAGAAGATAATCTCGATACAGCTGAAGATAACCAAAGCGTTCAGCCGCAGTTTTTGGTCTAATGAATCCCTTGCTCCGCTTCCTGCTTTGGTCAGTGGCAAACCAAATACCTTCTACCATAATTGGATTCAAATCAGAGTAATATGATAGGTTATGACTAAGTCGCTACTCGGTGGGTAAACCAGAATTACTATCACTCAGATTTAGCGACAAGCTATAATAACGACATATTATCAAGGGGTATGGAATGAGTTTGAAAGGACAAGTTTGTATTATTACAGGGGGTGGTAGTGGTATTGGTCGCGACGCTGCACTACTGATGGCNTCAGATGGTGCAACCATCGTTTTGGTTGGTAGGACTGAAGCCAAAATAGAGGCCGTCAAAGTGGAAATCGAATCCGATGGCGGATCCGCGACGACATATGCTTTGAGCGTAGCCGATTATACCGCCGTGTGTCAGATGGTCGATGGAGTGACGCAGACCTATGGGCAAATCGACGTTTTAGTCAATAACGCTGGACACAGTTCGTTGCACCGTCGGTTACTCAATTCTCCACCAGAGGAGGTGCTACAGGTGATCGACTCCAACCTGATCGGAACTTTCTTTTGCACACAGGCGGTCGTACCAACTATGCTGAAAGCCCAATCGGGCACTATTATCAACGTCTCTTCTCTGGCCGGCGTGACACCGGGCCCATTTAGCGGGTTCGCCTACGGTGCGGCCAAAGCCGGCGTAATTAACTTCACCGAGTTTCTAAATGCGGATCTAAAGAATACGGGGATTCGGGCCAGTGTATTGATTCCGGGTGAGGTCAACACCCCAATTTTGGACAAACGTCCCATCACGCCGGAGGAGGATGCTAGGAAGGGTATGGTCGATGTAGCGGAGACATCGGCAGCTATCCATCTAATTGCCAGTTTACCGCCCAGAACCAATATCCCACAACTGGTAATCCGACCCACCTGGCATCGGAATTTAGCGGATGAGATTGTAGAACAACCGGAACTGAATATCTGAGTCTGCAGCCCCGAATCCAACCCAGGGGTTGGTGAGTTTATTCGGGGATGATGTAGTGTTCAGGATTTTGAGGGATGTTTTTGATATAAACGCCATAGTGGAGATGGTAACCAGTGCTGGTGCCGGTCGAGCCAACATAGCCAATCACCTCGCCACGAACCACTTTTTTGCCTTTTTTAATGCCAGAGGCAAATCTTAGGAGATGTCCGTAGAGCGTTGCGGACTCTTTGCTTGGGTGCTTAAGCCGTATATAACGTCCAAACCCTTTTGGGTCGTTTCCAATCTTAAACACTACACCGTTAGCCGTAGCGATTACAGGTGTTCCTTTACGGGTGGCGATGTCGAGCCCATTATGAAAATGACGTTTCCGCGTGATCGGATGAAGCCGATACTTGAAACCGGAGGAGTAGTAATAATCGACACCGTATTTTGGCTTGTCACCTTGGTNTCTGGGGCGAACCGGCAAGATGAACGGGGTTTCAGCAACTTGCTCCAACTGGTCCATCACCGCTTTATAGACTTCACCAACCTCCTGTTTCAGGGCTGGGATTAGTTCAGGATTATCAGCGAAAGAAACCGGTGCCGGTTTCGACGCNCCCAACTGTGAAGTGTCGGTAGTTTCGGTAGCCAAATCTGCGTCGACCGATGGTTCGGTGGTAGGTAATAGGAACTCTGAATCGCTTCCACCTTGCCCCAACAAGCCTTCATCTTCTAGTCCAAGAACGCGTTTAACGACTCTCACCATATCCCGGACCTCTTCCCACTTCTTCTCGTAGAAGCGGATCTGCTGCTGTTGAGCTTTGATCTCGCCTCCTTGCTGCCGGCTCTGTTGGTTAGCTAAATTTAGCTGCCTCCTAGCATACAACCCATAACCGATGGCCCCGGCAATCGTCGACAACACGAGCAGGATCAGAAAAGAAAGAAAAAAGATTTTGGCTTTACCGACGGCATATGTCCGGATACTCTGGTTATCCGAAGACATGACAATTACGGTGTAGGAACCAGACAAATGTATGACCTCTAATAGCGCCTAGTACCAAAGATCGCAACGCTATCAAACTGGCTAATTAGCGATGCAAAGTATAGCACAAGGAGTTAAGGCGAACAAGAGATTCGCAGTTGAACCACTCGTTTACCAACGCCTGTTTCTTAGTAAAATGATAGAACGAATTTGCAGAACTAACCGTTTCAGTTAGAAGCAGTAAGCGTTCTGGATCTGCCTTTCTACGTACAACAAATGTAAGGTCGCTATGCATGTAAGATCGGTAAGCGTAACATCCCNGCAGATGCTAATTTTCGGTCGAAGGATATCTCTCATTCTACCGTGTAACGCCGCTTGGTTATCGCTTGCCGGATTTTTGGACTTTGGCCCAGGTGTCACGAAGGAGAACCGTTCGATTGAAAACCAACCGANCGGCCGTCCGATCAGGATCAACACAAAAGTAGCCTTGTCGCAAAAATTGATAATGGTCACCAGTTTTTCCCGTTGCCAGGCTAGGTTCAACCAAACAGCCCGTCAAAATCTGCAAGGAGTCTGGATTGAGGTTGTCCGTATAATCCTGTCCGTCAGTCACATCGTCAGGATCTTCTTTCAGGAATAGACGANCATACAATCTGACTTCGGCGGGAACAGCGTGTACCGCCGAAACCCAGTGGAGTGTCCCTTTGACCTTACGTCCATCCTGGGACCAACCACCTTTAGTAGTGGGGTCGTAGGTGCAACGGACTTCGAGGATCTCACCCGTTTCCTCATCTTTAACTACGCGCTGGCATTTGACGTAGTAGGCGTGCATCAGCCGGGCTTCGCGACCGGGTGACAAGCGGAAGTATTTTTTGGGTGGGTTTTCCATAAAATCCTCTTGCTCAATATACAACTCGCGAGAGAAGGGAATCTTCCTTGACCCCTGACCTGGATCTTCCGGATTGTTAATGGCTTCCAGTTCCTCTTCCTGTCCCTCTGGATAGTTTTCGATTACCAGTTTCAACGGGTTTAAGACGCCCATGGCACGAGTCGCTCTCTGGTTCAAGTCTTGACGGAGACAATGTTCTAACAGGGCAATNTCTACGATATTGTCGCTCTTGGCAATGCCAATACGGTTNCAAAAATCTCGGATGGCTTCCGGTGTATANCCNCGGCGACGCAGNCCTGATAGCGTCGGCATTCGAGGATCATCCCATCCGTTGACAACCTGGTTTTCAACTAGTGGCAACAACTTCCGTTTGCTAAGTACCGTGTAGTTGAGGTTGAGTCGAGCAAACTCGATTTGTTGTGGTGAGTAGATCTTCAATTTATCTAGATACCAATCGTATAGTGGACGATGGTTCTCAAACTCCAAAGAACAGAGAGAGTGAGTAACCCCTTCAATTGAATCCGATTGGCCATGTGTAAAGTCGTACATAGGATAGATGCACCACTGATCGCCCTTTCTGTAGTGCGTGGTTCTCAGAATCCGGTACATTACCGGATCTCGCAGATTGAGGTTAGGCGCAGCCATATCGATTTTGGCCCGCAGCGTTCGATAACCATCTTCGAACTCCCCAACTCGCATTCGATGAAATAGATCTAAGTTCTCCTCAATTGGTCGATTCCGATACGGGCTTTCTGTCCCGGCCTCGGTCAGCGTGCCTCTATATACCCTGGTCTGTTCTGAATCTAAGTCACAGATATAGGCTTTTCCCTGTTCAATCAACTTGACAGCGTACTGATACAACTGCTCGAAATANTCGGANGCATAAAACTCTTGATCCTCCCAATCGAAGCCCAACCAGCGGACATCTTTTTTGATTGCTTCCACATATTCAAGGCTCTCTCCTGTTGGATTGGTATCATCAAATCTTAGATTACAAACACCATTGTAATCTTCAGCAATTCCAAAATTGATACAGATGGCTTTGGCATGCCCAATATGCAGATAACCATTGGGTTCTGGTGGAAATCGAGTATGTACTTTACCCTCATGCTTCCCGTTAGCAAGATCGATTTCGATAATTTGGCGAATAAAATCAGTAGGCGTTTCTGTTGTCGATTGACCTTTAGTTTGAGTTTTATCATTCATAATTTGCCCTACCTTTAATTTCAGATTTTACCCTAAACGGTTCACAAAATACCATAGTTCAAGGCTGGATAGACAGCTAGTGATNGCTCGATATGGTCGAGTCGAACATCCTCGGTTACCCCCGCTGATATTGAAAATTCACGATTTGTTGTCCTTCTTGTGTTGTTTCCACCGATAGTTGGTCAAACCCCTGTTGCTTTAGTATGCTAATTCGCTCTTTAGCTGTGGATTCGGTTTGACTGACAATTTTCCCACTCGGAAGATTCGCTGCGGCGATCAGTTTCGGGGTCTGATCCCAGAAGTCTGGATGAGCGAATAGGTCTAGTTGCCCATTCTGCTCCTCGTCGATTTGCAAAATCAAAAAAGCGACGATTGCACCAGTCTCGCTTTGCAACAGTCGGCTCTGGTGATGTTGTGGATCGGTCTCTAAATTCTGCTTTAGATACAAAAAACCACCTTCAAAGTTGGTTGGTCCTTTCAGTCCGTAGGTTGAACTCCGAAGATAATCTCCGTCNACGATTCCTGTTAGTGCAGTTAGGGCACTCCAATCGTGCCACTGCACCGACTTGACTTTTGTCGCTAAGGCGTTATCCCTAGCAAAATGCTGAGTTTCAAATTCTGGTGCAGTCGAATACGTCATAAACCCCGCNTCCGGATAGACGCTACGGAAACCAAAATAGTGGTAGATCCAATACGGCGCTGAATCATAACCGGTGCCCAGATACAACATTCGGCCTTCTCTATCTTGAAAATCTCGCATCTGATAGTCCATTAGNCCTTTACATGCGCCTTTTCGCCGTTGTTCAGGCAGTGTAAAAACATGACCCAAAATTCCGATGCCATTGTATTCGGTCGTCATAATATTGGTAATGAGGCGACCCGATAATTTTCCAATGTAAAATCTGGTTTCCAGTAGATCTAGCGGTTGGGTGAGGCACCGATCGACATGCCATTTATAGTTATCGGGCTTATGTCCAAGGAAGTCTCCGAGTTCAGTTTCGTGGTCGATGTCAGGTGCGAACACAACACCAATCTCCATCAATTCTCCTGTTTTGAGCGTTACTTCACCCAGTGGCGTATACATAATATCTCACCTCAAGCTACTGTTAATTAGACTGTTGAATACCTCGGTTAGTCATCTCGGCATCTATTACTAGTTGGTCAAAGTCTCGTATTAATTCGCTACCTGATCGTTTCAATATGGTTTCTAGTGGTTGCAAAAACCGGCTACGGACCAGATACGTATCCGTCGACTGTTCCAGGCTAACCGTCACCAAATCTCCTCTCGCTTGTCCCAATTTCAAGACTGTTGGGCGAGTATCTGACTCTAAGAAGGTAATCGTTAGTGACACTGTTTCCAACGACTGCTCCAGGTCTTGCTCGATTCTCAAAGAATCTACCCCAAAAAGCANGTCAGAAACGGTCTTANCTTCTAGCTGAACTATCGATGGTTCAACGATTTGCCAACCGGTTTCTATTTTTTGGCAGACTACTTTTTTCTGACCTTTCTCAATTTCGATCCGATGGCAATCGGTACGTTGAAAATCGAGTAATCGAGCCTTCTCCAGCTTCTGCGAATTAGCTTGATCTGTCGCCTGAAAATGCGACAGTGGTAACGTCAAATCCGAAACTAAGCTGGACTCGACCAAGAAAACNNCTGGTGCTTTTTTTGCTTTTACATAGACAGAATAGTCGGCGGTCTTTTTCCCAATTAGAAGGACAATACTATCAACCGAACCGGTCCAGACCTCGACTCGAATCNGGGCCGGATCGAGTTGGTAGAGTGATAGATCCGTGACTTCAATTTGCCGCTTGATTTTCTTTTCTAGTAGATCGACCAATAGCTGGTTTACTACCTCTGGGTTCGCTTTGATCTTTTTCTCCTTAGTAACCAATGGTGCAATTTCCCACCCTTTTTCTGTCTGAGTACCAATCTTGATTAAAATATAGGAGAGAAAGTCCACTCTGGTACCGGTTACCGTAACCTTCCTTACCTGTTCTACTGGTAAGTGGTATTTTTGTGAGATGGTAAGTTCGGTGGTTGTTGTTTCTGTAGGCTTCTGATCTAGTCCTACATAGAGCCCTACTGAAATTACAAACAGCAGAAGAACCAATAAGGTTGTCTTAAAACTCACCTCGGACAACTACCCCCATTTCGATTTCAACCACTTTTTGTTATACCATATCCATTTTGGATTAATCCTGTCAACTATGATCATTTTTAATCGTAATCGGGAACNTTTTGCTCAAACTTGTTGTTTAAACTATAGGTTTGCTATTTGTAGATTTAAATACAACTATTTGTCGGAAGCTGATAGGTGTCTCTACGTTTTTTCTCTAGCTCTTGAAAGTGTTTAAACCGCCGGTTTTCCTCGGATCAGCTCCGGCAGTCAGGCCNCAATGACAACTAGCAGGNCTGTGGCCAGGCCCTACCGGCACATTTTAAGGACANGGGNCAGTAGATGCAAGAACTACTCTCCTATCGTAAGAAATATGAAGTATAAAAAGGTTATTTTNAACCTCTAAGGCTCTACTGTCAGTAAAAGGCACTTCACCCGAAAATTAGTTAGAACTGATTCTCAATCAAAATTGACGATGCGTCAAAGTTGAAAAAGTTGAATCTGAGCGGATCTTATCCGTTATTAATCCGGACTAATTTCATCCAAATACGGTTGTCAGTTTTCTGGATAGTGTGTTACACTGGCCACTGAAAATTAAGCAGGAAATCATAAAAATAATGAATATTCATGAGTGCCAAGCCAAAGAGATCTTAGCCTCCTTCGGTGTGGCTGTCCCACGAGGGAAAGTGGCCAAAACGCCTGCCGAGGCTGAAGAAATTGCTGCTGAACTAGACGCCGATCTGTACGTGGTCAAAGCCCAGATCCATGCTGGTGGTCGTGGTAAAGGTGGCGGTGTCAAATTAGCCAAAAACCCTACCGAGGTAAAAACTCATGCGGAAAAAATTCTCGGTATGAAGTTAGTAACCCACCAAACGGGCCCCGAAGGCAAATTGGTTCGAAAAGTTTTGGTCGCTGAGGCTAGTGAAATCAAGAACGAACTCTACTTAGGGATGGTCATTGACAGAGGAACATCCCGTATTACCCTAATGGCCAGCCAAGAAGGGGGAGTCGACATTGAGAAGGTCGCGGCCGAAACGCCGGACAAGATCATCAAACAGACGGTGGATCCGGCTGTCGGCTTACAAGATTTTCAAGCTCGCCAACTGGCTTTCGGTTTAAACCTGTCCGCCGAACTGATCCGGCCAACAACTAAGCTAATCTCCAACCTATACCAAACCTTTGTGGCATGCGACTGCTCACTAGTGGAGATCAATCCGCTAGCGATTGTATCGGGTAAAGAGGGATCTGAAATTATTGCCTTAGATTCTAAGATTAACTTCGATGACAACGCTCTGTATCGTCAGACGAAGATTGAGGCCCTTCGTGACGAACACGAAGAAGATGCCCGCGAGTTGGAAGCCAAAGCCTCAGGTTTGAGTTACATTAGCCTGGACGGAAACATCGGTTGTATGGTCAACGGCGCAGGGTTGGCTATGTCAACGATGGATGTGATCAAGCTCCATGGCGGTGAGCCGGCTAACTTTCTGGACGTTGGAGGAAGCGCCACCACCGAAGCGGTAGCTCACGCTTTTCGGTTGATACTGAGCGATCCCAAAGTTGAAGCTGTACTGGTCAATATTTTTGGTGGGATTATGAAGTGTGATACGATTGCTAACGGGATCCTCGAAGCAGTTAAGCAGGTCAACCTGAACGTACCTTTAGTAGTTCGGCTGGAAGGGACGAATGTTGAACTTGGTCGGCAAATTCTTTCACAATCTAGTCTGGATCTGGTTACTGCTGGCAGCTTATCAGATGCGGCTGAAAAAACCGTCCGTGCTATTAGCGCTTAGCTTGTAATTCCAGCGCCCTAAAAGCGATAACAATTCCGCTGGCAACAATCCCTGATCGCAGATATTGAGGTAGATTGCTCCACCACGGTCTGAGTTTTAGCGGACAACAAAAAGAGACCGCAACGGCTATACCAACCAGGACAGTAAGAAAAAGGGTGGAAAAACCACANCGCCTCGAAATCACCTCGTGAANTGAAGTGCNCGCCNGTGTCATCCTACAGCNGGGTCAAGGTATCTCNGTTACCGAATGAAACAGGCAGGGAATAAAGTTGATTTCAGCGACCGCATNTGGCTCCCAAANAGTCAAATTGGCGACCNTCAAAAAGGCCAAAAATAGTCGGACCAGGAGTGTGTCGTTAAATGTTGGCAGTTTCACTGTAAAACTGGCGAATCTCGGGTTGTTGAATCGCCACCGAGATGATTTGTCGCTGAAATATNGCCAACAGGAAAAATCCCGGCGTCCGAGCCGGGCATTAAAAACGCTCATTTGCTTACTACTACCAAAAAAGAAAATAAATGCCACAAGTTACAGTTAAAAGGACAAGGCAAATGCTAACAGTAGCCTCTTCGGCTGGATACGGATGCTGATCCATGATCTATCTACTTCCAATGAATCCACTCAATCCCACCATAATAGCGAACGAAGGTCAACTGCTACTATCGTTTGGCCGCGGGTCAAGATTCNCAGCGGTGACAGGGTAATGCCGGTCTTGCTCTCTGCACAGCAGATCTATAAACGGTTCGGCTATCTAGATCTGCTGGAAGACGTTAACCTAACACTATTTTCTCACCAGGTTGCCGTCATCTTCGGTCCCAATGGAGTCGGAAAAACCACTTTGATCAAGATTTTAGCTACACTCGAATCATCCACTTCCGGTGAGCTTCTCTATAGGGGAAAAACCGTCAAAGATCAACTCCCGAAATTCCGTCGAGCGATCGGTCTAGTGGTGCATGAACCGCTTGCTTATCCAGACTTAACCGCTAAAGAGAACCTGCGATTTTTGGGGGAAATTTATGGGCTTCGCGACCTGTCCATTCGAATCAATTACCTGTTAGCAGAGATGGGGCTAGCGACAAATAGCAACCAGCCTATTCGTCTGTTTTCTCGCGGTATGATGCAGAAGTTTATGATCGCCAAAGCCTTGCTTAACAATCCAGAAATCTTGATGTTAGACGAACCTTTTTCTGGTCTGGATCAAGTTGCGGTCAATTCACTGCTTGGCCGGATTGAGGAACTAAAGATCGATGGTAAAGGGATTCTGATGACCACGCATAACGTCGGATTAGGTTATTCCGCNGGGTCAACTTTTTACAGCCTAGTCAACAAAAAAGTAGTCAGTCTAGGCGAAAAATCGACCCATAAGATGGAGGAGATCGCCGAAGTTTACCAGCAACAGATATCGACGGCTAATTCTAATTCACNTGTCCATGCAGAATGATGCCAGCCCCACCACCAATCCAGATATGGTGCGTCTCTTCTTGTTTGTCTACCGAGATGGAGCGCAGTGCAGTGGATCGCCCTCCACTTTGTGGTTCCCAGGTTTCGCCGCCATCGGCGGTATGCAGAATCATATTGGCGAAAATGTCGCCACCTACCGCCCAACCCCTCTGCTTATCGATAAAGACGATGTCGTGNAGATCGTCGTAGGCGTCGGTCTCTTGCTGATTCCAGGTTTGTCCACCATCGGTGGTGTGGAGAACAAGACCTTCCTGTCCTGAAATCCACCCGGTTTGCGGATCAATAAAGAAAACAGCATACAGGTTGTGGTCGATTTCTTCCAAGGTAATCTGCTCCCAGCTTTCGCCCGCATCAGTGGTGTGCATCACTGTACCGAAGGAACCAACGATCCATCCCTCAGTCGGCGAAACAAAACAGATGTCGTCCAGATTAGTCCGCTTTTCGCCTACTCGTACCCGTTCCGATTCGCCCGACCAGGTTTGNCCTCCATCCACACTTTTCAAGATGGTACTATTCTCGCCGACCATAAAACCGAGTTGTTCTGTCACCATCCAGGCTCGGGTAATTCGACGACGATTGTTCAATTCAGGTTGGTTCCAGGTTTGTCCACCATCTGCTGTCATCAAGAGCATACCGCCGGTTCCAGTAATGAACCCCACTTTATCGGTGCTGAAGTAAATATTCCATAAGTCACGAACCCGCTCCTGTTGGAGGTCTACCTTTTCCCAACTCTGTCCACCATCTACCGTTTGTAGCACGAGCCCCTGCAAACCAACGGCCCACCCACTATTCTGATCTATAAAATAGATCGCTTTTAAATCACCTTCTATACCATCGGCACGAGCGAAATCGTCCTCACGAACGACTTTCCACTCTTGGGCTGAAGCAACTGGAAGGAATAACCCAGCAACTATCAATAAAATTATC
The DNA here is from genome assembly GCA_002699335.1 of Candidatus Poribacteria bacterium. The sequence goes on along the minus strand of PACG01000071.1, from coordinate 3,270 downwards.
CAACTGTAAGCTTGTCCTCGACCTTGATCGGGGGGTAGTTTTACTCGGTGCATATATGACTCCCTGTCTTAAATGTTGATTGTCGATTCTTTCTATGCCGCCCAGTCTGGCAACCGTTTAGAACCTGTTGGGGAAAAGTTAAGGTTGAAATAAGAGGTGTTCCATATCAGACTAATTGGTGAATCTAAGGAGTGCCAATCTGAGATGGGACTGAGAAAGTATAACACTGATTTGATGGATCAACAACGACTGCAATCTGAATTTACCACCAAACTCCAATCATAGCACTCATCTGCGCCCGTAGAATTTACGCTTCATTATTAACGCTATCTGTTACTTGATTTCTGTTGGTTTCCTCTGGCTAATCCGCCCAGAAACCTTCTATCCCGGCAAGCGGAAAGGCAAAAGAAAGTGCCGTCCCGGTGACGGGAGTAAGGATGTATTGCTGATAACACAAGATATTTAGAATTCATCTAATGCCTGGTGTGTTGTGTAGCCAATTTTCGAGGTGTTGTTCCAAAGCCTGTAAAAACGCTTATAAACTGACTTCAATTCTACCTCAAACTCTTGTCAGCCGGGGCTAACCTTCTAACAGAGAGTTAAACCGAAATTCGTTGGACAAAAGCACTATTTTCGTTTCGAGTAGAGTTGAATGATTCATCATGCTCAGCGGTTAAAAGTTTCGGCGTCAACTGGTACTTCACCCTAAAAAGACAGCTATTTGAANTNACCTGCTATTTTCAGATCATATTCGGCGTTGGTTGATAATTTACCAGAGGTTATAGTCGTGAAAGAAGTGAAAATGCGAAAATCACTTCAACTGAGATCTACGAGGGTCTTAAACCACCAACGATTGGGTTGACGCCGAAGTCTGCCCATTGTCAATCATGTACAATAAACTGAAGTTTCGATAAGGCAGAGAAAGTATTCATGTCAAACTGATGGTCGGATTTTTAGCCCCGTTGACACAGTGCTAGCCCCATTACGGCAGAGCTACTGAACGTTTATGGCTTGTTTTACCAGCCGAAAACCGATAAAACTGGTGCCGATGGATGGATGTTGCCCCAACCGGACAGATGAGCGTACGGCGTTGGCTTTATTTAACCAGGCTCCACCTCTGACCGTTCGCCAACTACCGATACTGGGTCCGGTNGGGTTTTGGTCTTTGGCCTGGTGATAGTACCACTTACTGTACCAATCGGTGGTCCACTCCCACACATTGCCTGCCAGATCGCTAACACCGTAAGGGCTGTCGCCTGTCGGATATTTTCCTACGGTAGCGGTCCCGTTTATCCTGTTATCCTGCCATACATTGGCGTGCGTTTCAGTGCCTTGAATCAAGAGGTTAAATTGATCTCCCCAGGGCCAAATCAAACCATGTTTACCTCTGGCCGCTTTCTCCCATTCGGCTTCGGTTGGTAACCGACCGCCGGCCCATTCCGCGTAGGCATTCGCGCTGTCCCAGGAAATGCCGACAANTGGATGATCCGGTTTGTTGGTGGTGACTTGAGGCCAAACGACTTCCGGATAGCTGATAGGTGTATATTGACCAGATCGCGGCCTAACCGATTTCCAAAAGACATAATATTCAGCATTGGTGATCTCGTATTTACTAATAAAGAAGGTATCCAGATGAATCCGTCGAACTGGCGTTGCGTCAGTGCCACAGGACGGATGCCCCATAATAAAGGTTCCGGCCGGGATTTCGATCATCGGGTTCTCTTTTGACCATAGAAAAGATGGNAGGAGAAGGAAGAGTGCACACAGGAATCNACCCGGCCTATTGAAACTGTTGGTAGCGCTGGAAAGCTTGTTGCGCACGGCGGTGGTCTCCCGTTTTCTGATAAAGCCGATACAAATTGAAGTGGATCTGGGGGTCGGTCGGATCCAACTGTCTAGCCGTTTCAAATTGTGAAATAGCNTCGGNGAGTAGGTTCTGCATGGCCATGGCAATCCCCAAACTATTTCGGTATTCAACGCTCTTGGGATAGCGTTGTGCCAACTCCTGAAAAATGAGCTGGGCTGACGGATAGTCCTGATTTTTCATGTAGGCGTAGCCAAGTTGTTCGTAAAAAGAGGCTTCCGTCGGTTGGTGCTTCACGCCGTTTTGAAAAGCGGAAATGGCGTCGGTCCACGCTTTCTGTTGCAGGAAAATCCGTCCCAGTTGTGCCCAGGCACGGGCATTGGACGAATCGACGGCTAGATACTGCCGAAGATTGGCAATTTGATTGGCCTGTTGCTGCAACTGCTCAAAGGTGTGAAGTGACTGCTTCGACTTTTGACTTTGCCCCAATTGACGGTAACACTGCGCCAGGTGAAAGTGAGCTTGCGCATGATTTGGTTGGACTGATACTACCTGCTGAAAGGAATCCACTGCCCTTTGTAGATTTGCTGTTCGATAGCGCGCCAGACCAAGGTCGTAATTGATGGTCGGATCTGCCGCCTGGGCTTTTTCAAGGACGGCTACGGCCAACTCTGGCTGGTGTAGACGAAGATGGACCTGACCTAAAAGTTGTCGGGCAGCTATATGGTTTGGATCGGCCGCAATTACCAACTTTAACTGCTCTGCCGCCTCAGCAACTTGCGCTGTCCCGATCAGGTAAGCTTCTCCGAGGCGATACCTGGCTTCCAGATAGTTGGGGTCGACCATGATAGCCTTTCCGAAGGCCTGGATTGCCCGGCGCCACTGCTCGCGATTAGTAAAGATCAACCCCAGCCGAAAATACGCGTCCGGCAGGTTCGGATCGATTTGTACTGCTTGTTGAAAGTGCCCAATCGCCAGTGAGATCTGCTGGTGTGAAGCCGCCCGTAGGCCCGCATCGTAGTCGACGGCAGCTTGATTCTTGGTGGTATCGACAATCAGACTTGCAATCAGAAAAAGTGTCGCCATCTTTTCGCTACTGGGTTGGTATTTCCAACAGGCACCAGCAGTCCTGGGGCATATCCATGTCTCTTAGAGTGTTGTCGATCTCTACCGGTAGATAGTAAATCTGTCCCCGGTATCGATCCGTAATCTTTTTCATCCCTCGACTTTCCCAATCCAGAGCCAAAACTGAACCGATAAGCTGACCATCAAAGATAGTGGGCTGACCCCGTCAGCCCCGGTACTGGGGAATGGTAATTGGCATGGCCGGCGGCCAATGGCCTCCAGCGCTTGATTGACTGTCCCGGCTGTAACAGTAGCTGGTCTACCAGTGTTACCGCAAAGGCTGAATTGGAAGGCAGAACCTGTATCAAAGCAGCCTGAACTGGAGTCAGCATGTTGACACA
>PACG01000070.1 GCA_002699335.1 Candidatus Poribacteria bacterium | reverse complement strand
GGCAGCAGTCGAAACGGTCAGTCGGTCAGCGGCACCTATACCTACCAAAACGGGGATACCGTTCAAGCGCTTTTGGATCAAATCGAAACTATATTCGGTTCAGCCAACGTCGGCCTATCGGTCGAAAATGGTCAAATTATCATCACCGACGATACCGCTGGTGAAAGTCTGCTGTCGGTCGATCTGGACGAGAGCGCCTTTGGGGCAACAAATACCAATCTATTCGGTGATTTTGAGATTACGACTAAAGGGCACGACCGCATTCTACAGCAAGGGAAAGACGCACAACTAAAGATCAACAATATTAATGTCACCCACAGCACCAACACCATCTCCAATGTGATTCAAGGCGTAACTTTAGACTTGCTGAACACCAACGCCGTAACAGGCGATCCACCGATTTCGTTACGAGTAGAGCGAGATACCGGTCAGATTCAGAGCGGCGTAAGCGAGTTTGTCGAAACCTACAACGGAATCGTCGGCTTCGTCGACGAGCAGTTTGCCTTTGATGCTAGTACAGGCGCGACTGGACTATTGTTCGGCGATTCTACGGTGAGATCGGTGCAAACCCAGATCCAACGCTTGATTGGAACCTCGTTGTCCAACCTGACAGGAGATTACAAAAACTTACTTAGCCTGGGGATTTCGACCGATCGAACGGGAATTATCTCTCTCGATGATAGCATTCTTCAATCCGCCATTGACGGCAGTTTGCTCGATGTAGAGCACCTACTGCAGGGTGAAGGCAGTACCACCGATGAAGCCATCGACTACGTTGGCTTTACCGACCAGACCGAATCGGGTACTTATACGGTTGAGATTACGCAAGCCGCTACTAAGGTGATTGTAACGGCCGATTCTGTCTTTAGTGGTCCGTTAGCCGCTGATGACACACTAACCGTCACCGACTTTTCCAGCAGTACCGATGCTTTGATTAGTCTAACTACTGGTGATACGCTGGAGGAGGTAATCCAGAAAATCAATGCGGAACTATCGACCAGCGTGGCAGAGATCAGAACGTCGCAGAATTCGCTGGGAGCAACTGCAACCGTCAATAATAAGTTTACCGAGTTGGGTTATAGTGCCAATAACACAATTACTTTTTCTGGCACACGACACTACGGTGCCAGTGTCAGTGAAACCACCTATACTATTGATGCAAACTCAACCGTTCAAGATTTTCTGAATACCCTGGAGAGCAAGTTCAGCGGTGAGATTACGGCCACTCTGGATGGCACAGGTAAAATTGTGGTCACTGATAACACGGCGGGCGATAGCAATTTGTCGATCAATATCTCCGGTGATGTTGACATCGGCACCTTTGGCTCCACTATTCTGGGTCGAAATCGGATCCGGGTCACCGCCAGCGAAGTCGATGGGAAGTTACAGTTGGAACACGATGAGTATGGGGACAGTTACGGTTTCGGCCTGACAGCCACTGCGGCAGATCGCACTGGTATTGGAACACATACCTCAGTGGCTGGTCAGAATGTGGAGGGTACCATCAATGGGCAACCGGCAGTAGGCAGCGGTCAGTACCTGACAGGCGATGTCGAAGCCGGAGACACCGAAGGACTCCGTTTACGAGTTAAGCTGACAGAAACCGAGGTGACAGAAAATACGGCTCGTGGTACTATCACTCTGACGCAAGGCATTGCTGAACGTCTAAATCGGTTGCTGGACAGTTTTGTCGATTCTATTGACGGACAGTTTCAGAGACGATTGGACGGGTTTCAGTCCCAGTTCGACCGCACACAGGATCAGGTAGACAGGATCGAACGACGATTGATTCAGGTCGAAGACCGATACAAAGGCCAGTTCTTAGCTATGGAAAAAGCGATGGCCGAGATCCAAGCGCAAACAGCTTTTCTGGAGAGCCAACTGGCAAGTCTAAGTAACCAAAAAGACGACTAACTGGAGATTTAAATGAGAAGACAACTCACCTACGATAAATACCAACAGATGCAGGTGCAAACAGCGGATAAGGGCAACCTGTTGCTGATGCTGTACGATGCGCTGGTTGTAGCCCTCAAAAAAGCCCAGTTACAACTGGATAATGGAACAGCAGGTCGACAAGAGTTTTCAGACCAGATATTCAAATCGAGAGAGATTATTCTAGAACTGGTCGGGGCCTTGAATCCGGACGCGAACCAAGAGATGACAGAGAGCCTTCAGAGTCTGTATGACTACTTTTTATGGCAGATCAGTCAGGCGGTGACAGAAAAAAAATCAGAACCGATTAGCGATGTGATTCAGCATGTCACCGGTTTGAGACAAGCCTGGGGGCAGGCAGTGCAGGAAAATCGGGCGCAGCAGCCCAACACCCAAACGGGTCAGCCCTCCAACCTACGCTCTCAAATGGGAACCATCAAGGCGTGAATCCTCAGAGAGCCAACCAACCTCTCTCAACCTTGTACAGGCAGTTTGACCAGAAACTGGACTTTTGTCAATCTTGCCTGACAATTACGCACCAGTTGCTGGAGAGTTTGGAGACCGATGACGGTGACCTGGTGTTACAACTGCTCAAACGACGGGATACCGTTTTCCACCGTATCCGACGGCTGGACAATGAAATCAGCAGTTCTCCAGTCGATGATGACCGGATCCGACAAGCTAGCCGAGTCTCCTCTCAACTCAAATCCCTACTAGATCAAATCGAGCAAAAAATCCACCAGATGATGCAACTGGATGTGCAGATCCATCAAAAAATTAGAGAAAATCATGTCCAAGCTCGAAATCAGATCGGACAGGCACAAACTCAGCAGAAAATCGCCCGTGCCTACCGAATCGCTGGCGCCAAGCCGGCCTCTCTGCTAGATCTAAACGAATAAGCAGTCCCGCTAACTTGTTAGCGAGGCTACCTCCTTACTTTTCAATCCATCACCACTACCAAGCCTACTGAAAGATGGTATAATCTACCTCTTTGAGTTCTATTTGGGCGAAATTTGACCAGAAGAAAGGCCGGTTTCTCGATTATGGATCTGACCAAGACCTACCCCCGCAGTCCGTATGCCAAGCTCTGCAACCTCTACATGCTGGGACGGACAGTCGACAAAGCCAGGGCCAAATTGGACGGCGATTTGGGTGAATATCTCTACGACTGCCCGCTGGATAAAATACTGTTTTCGTTTCTTCAGATTTCAGCTGGCCAACTGTTGCGGATTGTCTCCGAAGTCACTGAGGCTGACGATATCGTTGCCCGGATAGTTTCAGCTCAAGCCCCTTCAAACGCTGACGATATTGTAACTTTTAATCGTAGAGTTGCCGCTCTGGCACCAGAAGATGCTGATACCCAAGCCTACTTCGACAATTTGAGGCAGCAGGTGGCCCCCAACCATCCAGAGATTAAGACCTGGTTCGACCTGATTGAGGCCGAGGAAGGCCGATTAACGGGAAGTTAATTAACAAAGAATGGCGGATTTACAGGTCGAGCCCAATACTGCCCCTCGTCTACCAGATCTGCTGGCGGAGCGGATTATGGTGCTGGATGGGGCCATGGGCACCATGATCCAATCTCACCAGTTGCAGGAACACGATTTCAGAGGGCAACGGTTTGCTGAGCATCCGGTAGACCTACAAGGCAACAACGATTTGCTGTCTTTGACCCGACCGGACCTGATCCTGGATATCCACCGATCCTACCTGATAGCCGGCGCGGATATCATCGAAACCAATACCTTTAACAGCACTACCATCTCGCAAGCTGATTATCAACTTGNAGGTNTGGTCTACGAACTAAACTGTACTTCAGCCCAANTGGCTCGACAGGCNGCTGATGAGGTGACGGCTGAAGACGTCTCTCGTCCTCGTTTCGTGGCTGGTACCATGGGACCGACCAACCGAACCTGCTCGATCTCACCTGACGTGATGCGACCGGGTTATCGGAATGTCACCTTCGATCAATTAGCGGAGGCTTATGCCGGCCAGACACAGGCCCTGATCGACGGTGGGGTGGATCTGCTGTTAATCGAAACCGTTTTCGATACGCTAAATTGTAAAGCGGCTCTGTTTGGTGTCAGCGAAGCGCTGAAATCAGCAGACCGTTCTGTGCCAATCATGGTTTCAGGGACCGTGATAGATGCTAGCGGTCGTAACCTGTCGGGACAAACGGTGGAATCGTTTTGGTACTCGATCCAGCACGCAGATCTATTCAGTGTGGGATTGAATTGCTCGTTTGGCGCCACTCAACTTCGCCCTTACATCCGAGAATTGGCCAAAGTGGCTGATGTACCTATTAGCTGTTATCCCAACGCCGGACTACCTAATACTTTTGGTCAGTACGACGAAACCCCCGATGTAACGGCCGAGATTCTGGATGAGTTTGGGCGAAATGGACTTTTAAATCTGGTTGGTGGCTGTTGTGGTACAACCCCGGCACACATTCGGGCCATCGCTGAAACGGTGGCTGATCTCCCGCCACGATTGATCCCACCAACGGACTTTCTACCCAACTTCAGCGGATTGGAACCGCTGATCGTCCGTTCTGATACTAATTTCGTCAATGTCGGTGAACGAACCAATGTGGCCGGATCAGCCAGGTTCGCTCGCCTGATCAAAAACCAGGACTACGAGGAGGCCCTGGAGGTAGCTAGGGATCAGGTCGAGAATGGGGCTCAGATAATCGATGTCAATATGGACGAAGGATTGCTGGACTCCAAAAACGCTATGACTGAATTTTTGCCGCTGCTAGCGTCAGATCCACAAATCAGTCGAGTGCCAGTGATGATCGATTCTTCCAACTGGGAGGTACTCGAGGCCGGGCTGAAGTGCATCCAGGGAAAAGGGATTGTTAACTCGATCAGCTTGAAAGAGGGGAAGATCGATTTCGTCGATAAGGCTCGGCGGATTCGGCAGTACGGAGCCGCAGTGGTGGTGATGGCCTTTGACGAAGAGGGGCAAGCGGTCACTGCAGGTAGAAAGGTAGAGATCTGTAAGCGCGCCTACCGGATCCTAACCCGGGAGGTCGGGTTCCCACCACAGGACATCATCTTCGATCCCAACATTTTGACTGTGGCCACCGGNATNCANGAACACAACGACTATGCGGTAGCTTTTATCGAAGCCTGTCGGCAGATCAAAGAGAAACTACCGCACGCACTTGTCAGCGGTGGGGTGAGCAATATCTCTTTTTCCTTCCGTGGNAATAATGCCGTTCGGGAGGCCATGCACTCTGCTTTTCTCTATCACGCGATTCGAGCGGGAATGGACATGGGCATTGTCAATGCGGGACAGTTGCAGATCTACGACGAAATCCCGGCTAACCTGAAGACCACAGTCGAAGATGTGCTGTTTAACCGAAGCACCGATGCCACAGACCGACTGGTCGAACTGGCGGAAGGCTTCAAAAGCCGNAAACGGAAAAAAAAGAAAGATCTAGCCTGGCGGAAACAAGCGGCCGCTCAGCGCTTGAAACATGCCCTGATTGAGGGTATCATGGACTTCATCGAAGAGGATACAGAAGAGGTTCGCCAACAGTGCCGTCAACCAATCGAAGTAATCGAAGGCCCTCTGATGGATGGGATGAATACCGTTGGTGATTTCTTTGGAGCGGGGAAAATGTTCTTGCCCCAGGTGGTTAAAAGCGCACGGGTGATGAAAAAANCGGTCGCCTACTTAACCCCCTTTATCGAAGCCAGCAAAGGTNCTGGGNCTCAATCCANGGGTAGGTTGTTATTAGCCACTGTCAAAGGCGACGTCCACGACATAGGCAAGAACATTGTCGGTGTCGTTCTAGGTTGCAACAATTACGACATCATCGANCTGGGGGTGATGGTGACATCGACCAGTATTCTGGAAACCGCACGTCGAGAGCAGGTCGATCTAATCGGTTTGAGCGGGTTGATTACGCCCTCGTTGGACGAGATGGTACACGTGGCACAAGAGATGGAACGGGAAGGAATGGAGATTCCTCTCTTGATCGGTGGCGCCACCACNTCCAAAACCCATACAGCTGTTAAAATTGCGTCGTGTTATAGCTGTTCAACCGTTCATGTTCTGGATGCCTCCCGTAGTGTTGGCGTGGTCGGTAAACTGTTGAGTTCGGAGGAGAAACAAGTTTTCGCGGACCAAATTCGTCAGGAGTATGCAGGGCTGAAAGACACCTGGCAACATCGTCAGTCGGAACGGCGTCTGATCGCTCTTGAAGCGGCTAGAGNCAATCGTTTNCCTGTCGATTGGGATAGCTATACACCACCCGCACCAAATCAACCTGGAATCAAAATCTTTGATACTTACAATCTAAGCCAATTGGTAGACTATATCGACTGGAGCCCNTTCTTCAAAACCTGGGAGCTAACNGGTAAATATCCACAGATTCTGGACGACCCGGTTGTCGGCGCGGAAGCCGGGCAGCTTTTTGCCGATGCGAACCATTTGCTGGACCGGATCATGGCCGATGACCTGCTGACGGCGCGGGCGGTGATCGGCATTTTTCCCGCCAACTCAGTTGGTGACGATATTGAGATCTATCCATCATCGTCACCGCTTACTGTTCATCACCTTCGACAGCAGATGAGTAAGGCCGNAGGACGGTATAATTTCTGCCTGGCAGATTTCGTNGCACCAAAGGAGACCGGTATCAAAGACCATTTGGGTGCCTTCGCGGTAACCACCGGAATCGGCGTGGAGGCTCTGGCCCGGCGATTTGAACAGGACCACGACGACTACCAGAGCATTATGGTCAAAGCCCTGGCTGATCGTTTGGNGGAAGCGCTGGCTGAACAGATGCACCAACGGGTTCGGCAGCAGTTTTGGGGGTACGCTTCATCCGAAGCCTTTACCAACGACGATCTGATCGCAGAGGCCTATGTCGGTATCCGTCCGGCTCCGGGCTATCCCGCTTGCCCCGACCATACGGAGAAGCGAATCTTGTTCGATTTGTTGCANGTTGAAGATCAGATCGGCGTTGAACTGACGGAAAACTTCGCTATGACCCCGGCCGCTTCTATCAGCGGTTGGTATTTTTCGCATCCTGACACCCGTTACTTTGGCCTTGGTCGAATCGGTTCAGATCANGTTNCCGATTACGCGCAACGCAAAGGGATATCGATCGATGAAGCCAAGCGATGGCTGAGACCNAGTATAGTCGATGACTCCGAATAGCAGAGACTAATTCAAGTCGGTTTGCGAGCCTTAACGGCGTAAAGGCCTTAATAGTGTATAAGGATCGGAGTCAGTGAGCTATCAATCCTGACAACTGATCACCAGGTAAATCAATGGGACGACAACAACACTCCGTGTGTGGAGATGCCAGACGATTTGAGGTGGTGGCTGATTTTGTACTTGACCATTTTGGCCGACGGGTAAAACATATTGCNGATGTGGCTGGTGGAAAAGGGGTTCTGACGCGAATGTTGAACCGGAAGAACTATGACTGTGAATTGATCGACCCGCGACAATCAGTGCTGAAGGGTATCCGGCATCGTGCCGAGACCTTTCGACCCGGCACCGCCGACTACTATGATCTNCTGGTTGGGTTGCACCCAGATGGNGCCTTGCGTGCTTTGGGGGAAGCAGCCCTGATTCGACCGGTGCTGATGGTTCCGTGTTGTAATTTTTGGAGCCAGGAGCGGCGAGGACAAAAAGAGCTGTTGGCCGCCATCGAAGTTTTTTTTCAACGGCATCAGGTAGACTACGAAAAAATTGATTTGGACTTCAAAGGTCCTAAGAATACGGCCTTGGTTTCACACCCTTCGTCCGTTTCCCTACAGATATTTCATAACCACCTCAACACCCCCGATCATCGCCACTAATCGGCACAGGAGAGATAAATTAATGAGAGTTCATGAGTTGGCCAAAGAATACGATATCTCAGCCAAAGATTTTATAGAGAAAATTCACAATTTAGGTGTAGAGGTGAAAAGCCATTTGAGTGGGTTGGATCAATCTCAAGTGGATCTGATTCGGCTGCATCTCCGTGCCGAAGATAGTGATGTTTACATCGAAGTTGATCAAGAGATCGTCATAGCGGAGCCTTTTTTGCCAGAGCCGGGAGAGCCGGATTCAGCGACAACTGATCTGAGCTCTGACTTGATGACTAGTGAAGGAGATACTCCGCCGGCGACAGATACAATCACTATAAACCTGGATGACCTTAACTTGGACAACATTATCGACGATACGCAGCCGGATGTTCTGCATCAAGGCGTTGATTCCCACCAACTTGGCGATGTCGAAGACACTACCATCCAGGCCTTTGCAGATGACCCAATAGGGGGCGGCCATGCTTCGTCCACCGATGATACAATCACTATAAACCTGGACGACCTTAACCTGGACAATATTACCGCTGATGTGCAGCCCGATTTTCTGCAACAAGGAGCTGATCTTTATCAGCGTGGTGATCTCCAAGGAGCCATCCAGGCCTTTGAGCAGGAGGTGACTGTTAACCCCGACAATGCCACCGCCTACAATAACCTGGGCTTTATCTTCTACCAGCAACAACACTGGGCGCAATCGGTTGCCGCTTGCCAAAAGGCCGTCGAACTGAAGCCGGATTATGCTGAGGCCTATTGGAATATGGGCTTTGCCTATGAACAACTGGAGCAATATCCCGAGGCTATATTGGCTATGGAAAAAGGGATTGAATTGAGCCCCGGCAATTCAGGTGTGTACAGCAACCTGGGGAATATGTACGCTCGGTTGGAACGGTATGAAGATGCAACCAACGCTTTTCAAAACGCAGTCCTTTACAATCCTGAGGATGCCATCGCCTATAATAACCTAGGGGTTGTTCGCTTTAAAACCGGCCACTTTGAGGATGCGGTTGAAGATTTTCGACGCTCGGTCGAAATTTCCCCACAGTATGAAGAGGCCAAAGGTAACTTAGAAATGGCGTTAAGCCGGGTAGACCCACTTGGTGGATTGAGGATAGAAATATGAGTCAATACCAGTCGATTATCGATTCCGCTGACGAGCGGATTTACGACATACAAACTTCAGCCATAGGACCAGAAGGGTCATTGCCATTTACCGAAGACCAACTTCGTCATGCACCAAGCGGAGACCTGTTTGCCATGAGCCAGAATGCTGGCATGGGCTGGAATCCGGACGAACTGAACCGGGATCAATTTCTGATCGTCAGCACGATTGGAGGGATGCGTGCACCTGACGGCTCGCCGATTGCACTCGGCTTTCATACTGGACACTGGGAGATCGGCCTGCTGGTCGAGCAAGCGGCAAAGGAGTTAAAGCGTTTAGGCGGGATTCCCTTTGCCGCCTATTGCTCAGATCCCTGCGATGGTCGAACGCAAGGAACTGTCGGGATGATGGACAGCTTAGCTTATCGAAATGATGCTGCTATTGTCTTTCGACGACAGATCCGTTCCCTTCCAACACGGCGTGGCGTAATCGGTGTTGCCACCTGTGACAAAGGACTTCCTGCCACCATGATCGCTCTGGCGGGTACACACGATTTACCCACTATGATCGTGCCAGGAGGAGTAACACTCCCACCAACCTCAGGCGAAGATGCCGGTAAGATCCAGTCTATCGGTGCCAGATTTGCACATGGCGAGATCTCACTAGAGGACGCGGCGGCCCTTGGTTGCCGTGCCTGTGCCAGTCCTGGTGGTGGGTGTCAATTTCTTGGTACAGCCGCGACTGCGCAAGTCGTAGCCGAAGCCTTGGGGCTAACCCTACCCCATGCAGCCCTGGCCCCCTCTGGCCAAGCAATATGGTTGGACATGGCTGTTCGATCTGCTAGAGCCATGATGGAATTGCATAACCGGAAAATCACAACTCGACAGATCTTGACCAATGCGACCATTCGCAACGCCATGGTAGTTCATGCCGCTTTTGGTGGGTCGACTAACTTGATTCTGCATATCCCTGCTATCGCACATGCGGCTAAACTCGATCGGCCATCAGTGGAGGACTGGATCGAAATTAATCGTCAGGTTCCTCGTATCGTGGATGTCCTGCCCAATGGCCCGGCGGGTCATCCAACTGTGCAGGTATTCCTCGCTGGCGGTGTCCCTGAAGTGATGTTGCACTTACGACAACTTGGACTTCTGGACGAAAGCCAATTGACGGTTACAGGTGAAACGCTGGGTAAAAATCTGGACTGGTGGGAGAAATCAATACGTCGCCAGAAGCTGCGAGATCTGCTGTTTGAGAAAGACGGAATAGACCCAAACCAGGTCATCATGTCGCCGGCGGCGGCTAAAGCCGGTGGCCTTACTAGTACTGTCACCTTTCCACGAGGGAACTTAGCCCCCGACGGTTCGGTCATAAAGAGTACGGCCATTGACCCCAGTGTGGTCGAGGCCGATGGTGTTTATCGGTTGACAGGTCAAGCTCGTGTTTTCATTCGGGAACGAGATGCCATAAAGACCTTAAAAGATCGTGCCATTAAACCGGGCGAAGTGATGGTGCTAATCTGCCGTGGGCCGATGGGAACCGGAATGGAAGAGGTTTATCAGTTGACCGCTGCTTTGAAACATCTGCCCCACGGCAAGGATATTCCCCTGGTTACCGATGCCCGTTTTTCAGGTGTCTCGACTGGTGCCTGTATCGGCCATGTTGGACCGGAAGCACTGGCCGGTGGACCAATTGGCAAAGTTATCGACGGGGATCTGATCCAGATCGTTATCGACCGACATAACTTAGAGGGCAGTATCAACCTGGTTGGACACGGTGTCGAAAATATCGGTGTTGACCAGGGAACTGAAATGCTCAATCAGCGACCGCTACGAGCAGATCTATCACCCGATCCAGACCTCCCCGACGACACACAACTATGGTCGGTATTGCAAGGTCTTAGCGGTGGTACTTGGGGCGGTTGCGTCTACGATGTCGAGGCAGTGCTTGAAAAGCTGAATGCGCTCCGGGGATAGCCCGCTTACCGACAATCCGCGTCAAATCAAAGGCCACATTCTTTTCTTAGGTGTGGTGCTGGTGGCTATTAACAGCTACTGGGCTTTAATGGGCAGTGAGGTCTGGCATTCAACCCAACTCACCATCGCCTCGCTGTTCTTCAATGCCGTTTTTACCCTCCTGGTTCTGGTTCTAATTAACCTTCCGCTGAAACGTTTTGCCCCTCGGTTGGCACTCAGTCAAGCTGACCTGTTAACCCTCTATACCATGGTGGTGATGGTCACAACCATCAGTGGCCATACCATGATGGGCTATCTGCTACCCGTCATCGAACACGCTTTCTGGTATGCCTCACCTGAAAACGAATGGGAGCAACTGTTTGGGGCTCACGTGCCGGACTGGATTGCTATCAAGGATAAGGAGGCCTTGCGTGGATTTTTTCAAGGCGAATCCAACCTCTATACTCCGACCAACCTGATTCCCTGGATTCAACCGGTGGTTGCCTGGTCACTGTTTGTTATCGCTTTATGGCTAGTTTTGTTGTCCCTAACCGTTTTTCTCCGCAAACAGTGGACCGAGAACGAAAAACTGAGCTATCCCATCGTTCAGTTGCCTATCGCTATGACTACTGATCCAGTCGCCTTTTTCACCAATCGGTGGATGTGGATAGGGTTCGGCATTGTAGCTGTTCTCGATCTAATCAACGGACTCCACTACATTACACCTACAGTTCCCTACCTCAACATCAAAAACCAGACCCTCTTTCAGTTTTCGGCTAATCCGTGGCGAGCGATGGGGCCTTTTCGTATCTCCTTTTACCCCTTCGTCATCGGATTGATGTTCTTCACCCCACTGGATCTGTCATTTTCTTGCTGGTTTTTTTATCTCTTTGGACGGATGCTGCGGATTATGGGCGCAGCCGTTGGGTTACAGACCGTCTATCCATTTGAACAGTCGGTTGGCGCCTGGGTTGCGCTGGGCATGATTCCGATCTGGATGGGGCGAAAGTTTTATCTACAGGTAATTCGTCGGATCGTTGGCCTACCCGGTCAGGTGACCGATGATGACGAACCGATGCGCTATCGGACCGCGGCCTCATTGGGGATGCTTGGACTGACCTTTCTGGTCTTTTTCTGCCAGCAAGCAGGTATGACCTGGTGGGCTATTGGCCTCTTCTTCGCCATCTACTTTCCAATGGTGATTGCCATTACGCGTTCTCGGGCCGAGATCGGTCCGCCTGTTCATACTCTGATCTATGTCGATCCGGGTCGAACCATGGTGACAACGCTCGGTACCCGTCGTCTGGGTATCCCCAATTTGACTATCCTGACCTATCTCTATCCTTTGAATCGCTGTTTTCGGGCCAATCCCATGCCCAGCGAATTGGAGGCTTTGCGGATCGCTGAACGCACCAACATCGGCTACCGTCAGGTGCTGACCGGTGTTATTCTGACCATTGTCTTCGGTATCTTTTTCACCTTTTGGGTTTACATCCATATGATGTATGATCTGGGCGTCAACAGCAAGGCCCGAGGGTGGATTCGAACCATGGGTTGGGAATTTTTTAATCGGCTTCAGAATTGGTTGGTGCATCCGCGCGAGCCGAATGTGGGAGAGCTAATCGGTATCGGGGGCGGATTCGGGTTCACAGTCTTCTTAATGGTAATGAAGATCCGCTTTTTATGGTGGCCGTTCCATCCGGGCGGTTATGTCCTGACCACTGGTGGAGGACTGGGTCGGGAGTGGTTTGCCGTTTTCTTGAGTTGGTTGGCCAAGTTCATAATTCTCCGGGTTGGCGGGGTTAAACTCTACCGACAAGCTGTGCCGTTTTTCCTGGGCCTGATCCTGGGCGACTATACCCTCGGCTGCATCTGGAGTATCGTCGGCATCGTGTTTCAGATGCCAACCTACGGCGTTTGGCACTGATGAAGTGAGAAACCATTCGGAGCTGCGTAGGCACAAGCACTCCGCATGAATACGAAAGCTTTTAATGCTTCCACGGCGGGGATTTCTAACCTCAATGTGGCTGTAACAGCATCACCAGCCGCGCATAAAGCGGATCGTGAATATCCTCCGCCGTTTCACTGTCCACCTGATTCCGTGCCTACTAGCTGCCCAACCGGCGGAGTGCTGTGTTGCTAAGCTGGCAATTTTTGATTGGCTCGCAAGGGGAGTTGGTGATAAGTTTCGCTCCCTGAAGTAATCGCTGGCCGGCAGCAGACGGACGGTGAATCGTCTATTGCTTCCACACTTCACACCAATATCCCAGCGCATAGCCAAGTTTGTAGCCGTGGGACATGGCGTGCAGCGTACCGTTGAGGGCGCCTTCGCCTAGCTTTAGATCAAGGTGCAAGTGGTGGCGGTAACGGTTGGCGTCTTCGGTGCTAATATGGCCGAACATTTTTCCGCTCAGGCAAGCATTCTCAAACTTCGCCTCGTTGACTAGTGTCCACATTTGGTCACTCAGACGGGCGTGAATGCTGCCTGAAGGTTTGAAGGAGATTTGCAGAGGAACCTCGCCCTGATACGTGTGTATGGTCCCGGTCCAGTCGCCGAGCAAATTAGGACCGGGCTCGAATCTGTTACTGGATTCATCCGTCGTCGCTGGAAGATGCGTCTTCGAGTCTTCCAGCTTGGCTTTGAATTCGGCCAACTTATCACCGAATCCTGGAATTAGCACGGACAGAATGTCGGTGTCGAGCGTGTGTGCTAGTGTGTGAGATGTATTGGCAAGGGTGACAATAACGATACCCTCGCAGGGCAGCATTGTCAGCTTCGTCGAGACTCCGCCCATGCCACCGCTGTGGCTGATTCGCAAACCGAGTTCATCGTCATTGATAGCCCAGCCGATNCCGTACTTCGAGGTCGGACGCAGGTTGGAGNCAGCCGGATTGCCTTGGCCCTGTTCGGCGGTNGGAACTTGCATAGCGTCGACACTNTCATNAGAAAGAACNGCCTTCTGATACGGTAGGCGTTGCTTGAGATGAAACATACCAAAGCGTAAAAGGTCGTGCGCACTGCAGAAAACGGCTGAAGCACCGGAATGATCGAAATCGTAGAACGGCAACGACAGACCATCGTCTGTGTAGCGTTTGGCCTGATANGCCTCGAGACCAGGATCAATGTCCACCGAAGCACGGGCCATTCCCAGCGGCAGAAAGACCTCACGCCGCATGAACTCCGTGTAGCTCATCCCCGACACGCGTTCGATCAGGTGGTCGAGNATTCCGTAACCGATATTGGAATACCGGTACCGCTCGCCAGCCGGACACACCACGTTGCCGTAGCGTCGAATGGATTCCTCCATCGGCGGCTTCGCTGGCCCATCCTCAGGAAANAAATGGTAATGCAGCGGGAGCCCGGACGTGTGATTCGCTACACGCCGAACCGTCACCTCATCCGGCTCGCCAATCCAGACCTTGAGCTGGCTGTCTTTGGAAACGTATTCATTGACCGGTTGGTCCAGCTCGATCTTTCCTTGCTCGACCAGCTTCATCAGTCCAGTAGCGGTNATTGGCTTTGAAATGGAGGCTAGCGAAAACATCGTGTGTTCGTCGGCCGTGATCCGCTGCTCACGATCCGCCCATCCAAACGCCTCCTCCCAGATCAGTTCACCTTCCCGAGCNACGCCGACAGCGAAGCCTGGAATGGATGCTTCTGCCATCTCGGCNTGGATNCGTTCTCTGACTGTGGAAAAGAGAGCATTACTCATCTTTAAAGTCCTTGTCTATTCTAGTTTNCATCCTAGCTCTGCCCTCCNGGCCGGAGTGGTTTTGAGATTAGAAAACCGATACCGATAATGCCAAAACAGGGCTAAAGTTCACCAGCCGTCTATCGTGTAATCTCGAAGGACGGATCAGGTGGGACAAGCGCCATATGGTCTAGATAGGTATCCAGATCAATATTTGAGCCACAGACGATAACCCCTATTTTTTTATTTTGAAGCTGTTCTCTCAGCGGATTTAAGACAGCGGCTAAAGCAGTCGCACCAGCGGGTTCAATCACTAACTGCAAATCGGATAACAGNAGCGACATTGCCTTGATCATCTCGATATCGCTGACCAGGGCAATTTGATCCAGGTACTTTCGGCAGAGCGAGAAACTGTAAGGTAAGGAGTAGGGGGCACCGAGGCTATCCGCAATAGTATTGATTCGATCCAAGGCTTCCGGCTGTCCACTACTGAAACTTCGTCGCATGGTGTCTGCTCCTTCCGGTTCTACACCGTAGACCTTGCAGTTCGGTGCGAGCGTTTTCACTGCCATCGACACGCCAGAGGCCAACCCGCCGCCACCAATTGCCACCACAACCGCCTCCAGACCATCCACCTGTTCTACAAACTCGAGTCCCAAGGTTGCAGTTCCAATGGACACGTTGCGCCCATCAAACGGATGGAGAAAGGTATAACCGTCAGATTGTAGTTTCTTCACGATCTCGAAAGCTGTGTGGACATCATCGGCAAACACGATTTCGCCGCCATATTGACGACACTTGGCCACTCGCATCGGATTAGCACTTTCGATCATCACCACTTTAGCGGTCGTTCCCATCATTTGAGCGGCAAAGGCGGTAGCAACAGCATGGTTGCCAGCACTGACNGCGGTAAATCCATTCTGTATTTGCTCTGGTGTACAATTAAGCGCTGAGTTGATAGCACCACGCGCTTTGAAAGTGCCCGTTCGCTGAAACAACTCCAANTTGAGAAGNACCTCGGCCTGATCGCCCAACAGTTTGTTGACCACAGAACTATAGAGGCGTAGAACCGGCGTCTGCACAANGTAATTTTTNAGTTTAGCCTGCGCGGCCTTGACTTCGCTTAAGGTAAAGGGCGTATTGTTATCCACCATTTCAGATCGGCATTGTNAAATGAGTATAGATTCCAGGCCGTTATTCCATTTGAGNATTAGATGTATTACGCNATACTGTAGCATGGTTTTGCTTTGGCTATCGCATTTTTTGGNATCTTAACCNCGCCAAGAAATGACCNAACCNGCTATCACAACCCTCAACTGTATCAGTCCTTAGCTTTNGATTGGCTCTGCATCTCTTCCNACACAAAGTGCTGATTAGGATTCCAAAAATCGTAGTCAACGTTTAGCACTAGGTTTCAATTTAATTACTTCTATCTCCAATCTTGAATTTAACCTCAAACCCTAACTTTTGCCAGAGGTATCAATTACTTCCATCCAAACACCAGGAACAAATCCAGGGTATTTCCCNTCGCTAAAAGNGGGGTAATAGATACTCTCNCCATTAAAATCGTGTACCGTTTCACCNCCTTGGTCGTCTGGGATATGTACCCGACAGGTATGTTGTCGCTGTTTGTATTCTTGTGTCAGGGTTGGCGTTCCCGGCTCCACACGATAATATGCCAGCGCGGATTCATCTACCTCAACACCGAGGCCCGGCAACTCTGGCACCGAGATCATGCCCCCGGATACTTCCAGTCGATCNNCCAACAGATGGTGTTCCCATAATTCGTGGCAGGTGATCGCGGGTAATTGCGCATGCGTTAAAATCGCGCCTAAATGCATGGTGTAAGCGGTGGTAATCCCTGTCCCNACCATTTGTAACCAGAAAGGCTTNTCAAACGAGGCGCATAAGGCGCCTANACGTNTNAGACCCGAGGCNGCACCACCGNCTACAAAACCACCACAGATTCGGGCGTGCAAGCANTCCTCATTGAAATGCTCAACAATCGGGTTGGAGACAGCCTCTTGTAATCTTCCAGCCCCTTCCAAATCGGTGCCGAGATAGAATGGACTTTCGTAGTAAGCAACATTAGGATGCTTGTCCAGTTCCTGCAAGACCGGTATGGCACCGTCAGCTGTGCGCAGAAATCCATTAAAATCTATATCGAACTTGTAGTCGTCTGTCGCAGCATTTCCAACCTGTTGAACCTGNTCAAAAATATCCCGCCACGGACGTGCTTTCAACTTGATNGANGTGTAACCACGTTTAATCGATTCTTTGACTTCCTCAACCCAGTCCTCTGGTGGCATGTCGATATCCCACCATGAAATCGGGCATCGGTCACGGACTTTGGTTCCNAGTAATTGATAAGCAGGAACATCAAAAGATTTTCCAACGGCATCAAAGAGAGACATTTGGATGCCAGTTCCGATACCGTCGTCTTGTAGAATTGCTAGTGGGTTCTGACCGACAACACGCTCGATGTTATTCGACTCATCCGACAGATTTTCGCCATAACCGACAATACCNCTATCCAATTCGGTGCGGTAGACACACACTCGCTCGCTATGAGTTAGCGCCCGGTGCATATGCCTACTGACATGATCACAATAAAATGGAATGTTCAGGGTATAGGTTTCAACTGATTTAATTTTCATAACGGAAGGCTCNCCNGTATTGTCCTGCCAAACATGCCCCAGCTTGACTGGGGACTGGTTGAGTAGCGGAAGTATGAGTGGATACTCCCGCGGCAACAAAGTTAAACGCCTTATTTCTAAACCCTCTTAAATTCTTCTCAGGTTTGCTTTTTACAGACCGCGNCATCACAAGTAAATCAATCTATTATAGAGGTTGCGCTACCAGTTGTCAATTAGGCTAAAGTTACGGGTATTTATTGTAGATGGTGATAATGGCGTAANCGAAGGCATATAGCAAAATGGTAAAAGCTAAATGGTGTTCAGGTTTTCCATCGCTTAGGGGATTATTCATTCGTCTCTGCCGTTGGGTTCGCCTTTCTTTTGCCCCTTTCTCTATTCATCTACCAGGAAAGCCCAAGCCCGCTGAACCAAAATAATCCCCTGTGTTCCCACACCAGGCAACTAATTCTAACCAAAGTGATTGTTTTCNCTGATCTCTTCTAGAAAAGTGTTGGTAGAAAGATTGGCTGTGGGCTTTTTCCCTTTGTCAGCTTTTTTGGGAAGGCTTCTATCAAGTTGGTTTCTCGAGATCCTATTGAGCGGGCTGGTCGGTTTTATTGCTATTTCGCATCGTTAGCCAGATCCCGACTTGCACTACCAGCAGGCCGGACATTAGACCGCTACACAGCAGATAAGGGCTCTGCGGATTGTTCGATAGATCTGCTAACCAACCGCCGACTANTGGCCCCAGCAGAACGCCAATACCGAGGATAGCCTCGTGCCACCCGGCTTGCGTCCCTTTGTTGTNATTTCCAACCANGCTGTAAAACATACTACTGAAGTAAGTGGTNGCGGTGGAAATACCGAACAGAGCAAAAGCTATCATCCACAGTTGGGGGTGGTAGAACCAGCCCAAGATGAACAGGCTAATCNCNGTGACAACCTGTGGAAAGAATAGTGGCGGTAGTTTGTAGTGCCAGCGAGCAGATCTTTTNGCCCCATACCAGATGTAGGTTNCCAATTGTACGCTACCCATCAGCATGATGAAATGTCCGTATTGTGTCGGTGAAACGCCCATCTTTTCAGTCGTTAATTTGGGTGTCAGAGAACGGAGAATGCTCAGGGTAAACCAGGAGGCGAAATTAGCAATGCGGCTAATGTAGATAAAAAGAGTTGGCCGATGCGCTGGTCGGTCATTTGCCAGATCAAGCACATGGTTAGAAGCTGGGTGAAGATCCGCGCTTGTTGGCTTAGATTGGTGGCTGATCAGTAACCAGTTCAACACTGCGCAACCACTGACCAGATAGAAGGGGAAATCTGGGTTTGGAGATCTTTGGAGATAGCTGGACATCACCGGACCCAGGGTAATGCCCGAACACCAAAACAAGTTAAACAGTCGAAGACGTTGGATCAATGTCCCACCACCTTGCCGTTCGGCTAACCAGGCTTCATAAGTAGGCCAAAAGAGCGCCTGACTGAGCCCAACCCAGGGATAGACCATCACTAGATGCCAGCCTTTTTGGCATTGGGGTAATCCAAGACTGACGAGCGTAATCAAAAAACAACCAGCACTCAATAGTCTTGATCTACCAATTCGGTCTGACAATTTACCAAATGGGATGGCAAACAGGGTGAAAAGTAGTGTCGAGAAAGACATCAAGACACCAATAAAAGTGGCCGAGAGTGACAACGAGGTGGAGAAATAGGCCGTATTGGTAATTACTATTCCGAGGCAGAAGTCCATTAACAAAGCCGGAACATAGGGAATTAGTTCTTTCATTAGATCTGTTTACGTCTTGTACCTACTGGCTGATCTTCATCTTGCCTAACATTATCCGGATATCTTCATGAGTTTACTGGNGAAACGAACCGAATTCTTACTTTTCAAAATGGCTAAAATTTGACACAGGAGGCCAACTCGACGGAGAAAGTCCTGAGAAATGTCCAAGAAAAACAGATAGACGACACTTTCTCTTCGGCTTACCTTAGTGTTCGCCGTCGGGTTAGAGGACACATGCCAGAGGCGGGGGGAAATCTCATTGGCCAGGTANCTAGTCTTGTCAGATTTGTTAGGGTTCTCCAAAATGATACCACTAACAAAANTNCTGCCTAGATTCAATCTAATTGAATTGGAAAGAGGAGAAATATCCTTATTTTATTTCTGTGAAGATATGACTTCATAAGGTTTGTGCAAAATTCTAAACCTGTAAGATCAAACTGATGAATCACTTGCCTCCAGAACTTTCAATTTAAACAAATCCTCTTTGGTTATGGTATCTCCCTCATTTTTACCCAGTGCTGCTCTTCAGTTGGGATCGGGGTAATTGGAGCAGCTAGTAGATTCTCATCAGCACCAATATCAGGTTCAGAACCTGCAGGATTAGGACGTAAATTGCCTTTTATATCTGTTTGGGGATGTCATTCATTAGTCTAAAATACCTGCACCGATACAAGGAAATGAATCTGAGAGTCAATCGTCACCATT
>PACG01000069.1 GCA_002699335.1 Candidatus Poribacteria bacterium | reverse complement strand
TTACTTGGAGAGAAAAAGGTCATGCTAAATCCTATTGAAACGACCCGAAGAGCGTTTTTGTCCCAAACAGGAATTGGGCTCGGTAGCCTTGCTTTATCTCAACTTTTACCTGCCAGAACGAATGCTACTACCGAAAAAATCACTGGTCAGGTTGCTAGCCGCATCCAGCATTTCGCGCCCAAAGCTAAGCGTATCATCTACCTGTTTCAAAGCGGAGGGCCATCGCAGATAGACCTGTTTGATTACAAACCGTTGCTGAATCAAAAACAAGCGGAAGAGCTGCCCGATTCGGTTCGACAAGGTCAAAGGTTAACAGGGATGTCCGCTAATCAAGCGACACTTCCACTGGCAGGCACAGCTTTTAAATTTAAGCAACATGGGCAATCTGGTGCTTGGATCAGTGATTTACTTCCCCATACCTCGGAGATCGCGGACGAACTCTGCTTTATCAAATCGATGCATACAGAAGCGATCAACCACGATCCCGCGATCACCTTCTTTCAAACTGGATCTCAAATTTCTGGTCGTCCTTCAATGGGATCATGGATTAGCTACGGTCTAGGAAGCATGAACAAGAATCTGCCGGATTTCTGCGTTCTCGTTACTAAAGACAAAGGCGGTCAACCACTCTATGCCCGACTCTGGGGTAGCGGATTCTTACCTTCAAAATTTCAAGGAATTCAGTTTAGGTCAGGCAAAGATCCTGTGCTTTATTTGACCAATCCTGATGGCGTATCGCCAGCTTGTCGCCGTTTAATGCTGGATCGCCTCCACGATTTGCATCAACTACAGTATGATCGTGAGGTTGATCCAGAGATCCACACTCGGATGGCTCAATATGAAATGGCTTATCGTATGCAAACCTCGGTTCCAGAAGTTATGGATTTATCTGAGGAACCGGATTATATCTTTGACATGTATGGTCTTGATTCACGAAAACCAGGCACATTTGCAGCCAACTGCCTTTTAGCTCGACGATTAGCTGAACGGGACGTTCGCTTTATCCAACTCTATCATCAAGGCTGGGATCAACACGGGGGATTGCCCAATGGTATCCGTCGGCAGTGCCAGGAGACAGACCAAGCTTCTGCTGCTTTGGTTGCTGACTTGAAACAGCGTGGAATGCTTGAAGACACACTGGTTATCTGGGGAGGAGAATTTGGGCGTACAAGCTACTGTCAAGGAAAATTGACTCCCACCGATTATGGTCGCGATCACCATCCACGGTGTTTTACTATTTGGTTAGCTGGTGGTGGGATTAAGCCAGGGATAACCTACGGAGAAACCGATCCTTACAGTTACAATATTGCTCAAAATCCTGTTCATGTGTACGACTTTCAAGCAACTCTACTTCACTTGTTAGGTATCGACCATGAACAACTAACTTTCAAGTATCAAGGTAGACATTTCCGTTTGACTGATGTACATGGGAATCTTGTGCAAGATATTTTAGCCTGACAGAAATTCTCCTACGCCTATCAGAAAGTGCGCTGTGAGGAACTGCTCTTTGCTGTTCATGACCGCGGCGAGATAGCATGACTATCACACGGCCGGGATACACCTACAGCGAAGATGGAAACAACCTGATCCACCCATTTGGCTTTGTCAACTCCTACTTAGACCGGATGCAAAAGGGCCAACCGGTCATCCTTCACCGCAAAGGTACCACCTGTTGCGCCTGGGCTCATCAAGGAGATGAACCTCGGCTAAGCCTTTTGAGGGAGGATGTCCTTGGGGCCGCACGGCGGGGGCGCTGTGGCAATGACCCCCAGCTCTATTTCGGCAAACACCAATCCAGACATTTGCCGATGTTCTGCCCCGGGAAGATCGCTACCAGGTAGACGTCATCAATACGTGGGGAATGACTGTACAGACACAGGCCGGTATTTTTGAGGACCGTGTAGACATCGAATTGCCGGGGCCTCCCTAGATGGAAATGCGTATCCGGACAGTCGATTGATCAAAGAAGTAATAAAAGGGTCAATGTTCTGACGGTAGGACAGGTACTCGAATATGCGCGTTGGCCTGAGCCAGGCTGTCCGGATTTTCCTCCAACTGGCGAAATCCCCACCGTGTTCGTAGAGATGCTGCTTTGGCCCGGTCCAGCACCGGTTGTTGGATCGCGTCCGGCTCATCAGGACAGAGATGCCTCATCAGAGGTTGCAGTTCTGTCGGCAAGGCCAAATATTCCGTATGGGAGAGTGGCCGGCAGACCATGTTGTATCTGCTGCCGGGCGCATAATCGTCAACTGACAGCCACCAGGGACACCATCGATTGACGACCGCCACCCGTTCCTGACCACTGGGGTTGTGCATGGCCGACGCGTGCCAACTGCGGGAATCTTGAATATAGACGGATCCTGCCGTAGCTGTGACTTGCATGTCTCCCGGGATCGGTGCCGAAACCGTGATTCCGTCGGATGGCCCCCGTGGGTTCCGTTTGTCTTTGTGAGAGCCCGGAACCACCCAGGTACCACCCGAGTTTTCATCCACGTCGGTGAGATACCAGATCATGACCAAACACATGGTGATGTCGGGGAAAGGTTGACGGATACAACCCACGTTTTCATTAGGGTTATCGTTGCCGTAAGCCGATAGGTCGTGGGGCCAATCGGTATGCCATTCACGGGTATCTGCACGTCCTCTGTGATGGGCCGTGCCAAAACCACCGGGAGTACCGTCGGGGCTGCTAGCCGCAATGATACGTGGATGCAACTGAGCAATGCGCAAGTGGTCGTCTAACACCTGTCTGGCCACTGCTGTTACCACTGAGTTGGCCAAATGACGGGCGTATTGCGGCATCCACACGATGTCGTTGGGTGGTTTGGGGGGGCGTCCTACCCGCCGCACAGGTCGCAACGACACTTTATCACTGGCCAGTAATTCTTGGTCATTCAACCCTTCAGAATCGACTAACTCTCTGATTGCCCGAATATTGCGGCCGACCCTTGTCTGCGTCTCTAGAATTTCCTGACGAATGGCAGGCACCTCGTCAGTGGGTATTACGTTCTCGATGACGCAGAACCCGTATCTGCTCAGAGAATTCGCACATCTCTTCACGACCTCTTCCACCGGGCGCGTAGTTGGGTCAAAGGCATAGGCGCGGCTTTGGGCCAACTCATCAGTGAAGGTTGCCGGATCATGACTAGCCTGAGCTAATTGTTGGCGAGTCTCCTCCAATTCCTGTTCCTGGCGAGCTACTTTATCCTGCAGTTGGGAAATATTCACTTCAAATCTCCTTTGGTGACTCCTGATAAATATTTACGTCTCATCAGGATTAACATAAATTTCACCCGTAAAATCTGAAAAATGATCGTATGACGATCTTGTAGTGTATTAGAAAATCATTACGTCGAACCACCTTGAATCTCGTCCCCCGACTATTTTTTGAACCGCCCGGCGGGTGCACATCGGCGTCTACTACTCGCCTAGGCCAGCTAATTCCAACCGCTGCTCGATATCTTTTACTTCCTCGATAGCTAACCGTACTAGCGGCGGTCGGACATGGGCTGCCGGCAACCGACCGAGTAACACAAGCGCCTCTTTCATCCGATTGTGCATGTCAAGTAAAGGATAGCAATAGAAAGCTCTGGTTAAGTGATACAATCGATCACTGATATCTTGGGCGAGTAACAGGTTTTTATCCTGAATCGCTTGCCACATGTTCACTTGCAGAGGCGCGATTACGCTCCCAGCCCCAGATAACAATCCGTCACATCCCAAGACTAGGGAACTGAGCAACCAGGCACTATGCGTCGACAACACCGCCACCGGGGAATCCAGAGCGTGAAGTTCCCGAATATGCCGTTCATGTAGAACCGGGTCGTTGCACCAATCTTTAATGGCCCGAATAGACGGAAAACGATGGCACAGTTCCAGCAAAGTAGGCAATGGGTAACCGAGACCGCTGGAGATCGGGTACTGGAATAGGATCAAGGGCAGGTCTGTCTGACCGACAATATGCTCAAAATGGGCGATGGCCATTTCCGGTCGTTGCTGTCCACCTAAAGACATACTATCTGGTGGAAAAACCAGCAGTGCCGAAGCGCCACCTTCTGTGGCTGCCAGGGCCAGTTGGCCTGCGGTCATACTGCTTGGTGTAGAGATACCGACGATCAGTGGTATCTGACGGCCGACTGCTTCCTGAGCTAGATACAAGCTCTGCTTTTGCTCGCTCAAAGTTAGGGCATGGACCTCAGCTGCGTGGCCATTAATTGTGATGGCAGAGATACCGTCAGTGGAAGCCAAATCCCTAAGGTGGTTTCGATAGGCANTTTGGTCAATTTCCAGATTTGGGCCGAANGGCATCAGGCTGGCGGGGATAACACCTTGAGGCTGGTAAGGCTTNGTNCTTGTCATGGCTGAAAAAACCGAATCCTTTTAATAAGTGCTAACGCTAGNCGGAATTCAGTGGANCAATATTATCATATTTCCNTGTANCGGTAAAGTCACCNCACGAGTGATANCCAAAAACCCAATGTTGGCCTCACATTATAAGCCCTTTGTTTGCCTGCNACGGGTATCTTGTGTGCCTGACAGTTCATCTGGATTGGTAGGCAAACGCTATCCTGGCGGAGATGAGATTCGCTATGATAATGTCAACTGTCGTGGTACCGGTGGCAAGGACAAATGGAGTAAATGTGTACCAGTAGGCAGCTTTGAAGCCAACGATTATGGCTTATACGATATGGTGGGCAACGTTTGGGAGTGGTGTGCCGACTGGTATAGTGGGGACTACTATGGTAAATCCCCAGCTACCAACCCGCCAGGCCTGGAGATAGGCTCATATCGGGTGTTGCGGGGTCGTGTGTGGGACAATTCTACTAGTTACCTGTGGATGGCATCCCGCAACGGCAACGATCCGGGTATTAGGGGCGTCCGCCACGGGTTTCGTTATGTATCAGGATTCGTTTCATCACAATCACCCTCTACTGTCTTACCCCGCTGGAAATAGAACTTCGCATCAGAGAGCAGTTGAACTTGCCAAACATGCGGTGATGTATGCCAAGCCTTCGGAGCCAATTGCTTCTTATTGGAATACGTTGGCCTTTACAATGTATAAATTACAAAATTATACGAACGCCTTGCAGGCAATTGAAGAAGCGTTGAAAATCCAGCCCCGTCAATCAGAATATTTGGACAACCGAAAACGTGTTACAGATGCAATTCAAAACAAGAACAGATGAGATCCTTCTTGATTTTAGCTTATATGCCAATTTTCTGCATTCATCAGGTGCTGTTTACTTGCACACCGATGTAACTAGTGAAATAGGCTTAGATTTCAAACATATGGATGGTCGAAGCGGTCGTTTTTATTTCCTTGAAGAACTGAGATCAGGTACGGCCTTTTTTGATAATGATAACGATCTCGACATCTATTTTGTAAACGGCTCTGACCTTCCCGGGCATAATTCTGCTAAAAAACCAATAAACCAACTGTATCAGAATGATGACAGGGGAAATTTTACTGATGTTACCCTACAAGCTGGGGTGGGAGACTTGGGTTATGGAATTGGTTGCTGTATTGGCGATTACAATAATGATGATTATCTGGACCTATATGTCACAAACTATGGAAATAATGTCCTTTATAAGAGTAAAGGTAATGGTACTTTCGTGGACGTAACAGATCAAGCAAATGTCGGTGATTCTCGCTGGGGATCTAGCTGCGCATTTGCAGACTATGACAATGACGGAGATTTGGATCTATACGTGACCAACTATGTGCAGTTTGATTTTGAGAAGCACAAAACATGTCGTTTTAACGATGTCGAGACGTATTGTCAACCGCAAGACTTTCAGGGGGAATCCGATTTGCTCTACCAAAATAACGGGAATGGAACTTTCACCAATGTTACTCGGGAAGCGGGCGTCTACAATTCACGAGGTCGTGGGCTTGGAGTTGTCTGGGGAGACTTGACAACTCCAAAGACCCCGATCTCTATATCGCGAATGACACCAACGACAACTATCTCTATCAAAATAGTGGTCACGGCAAATTTACAAATGTTGCTTTCTACGCGGGGGTCGCATTGGGCGAAAACGGAGAAATGGAGAGTGGAATGGGCACTGATTTTGGCGACTTCAACAATGACGGTTTTTTGGATTTAATCGTTACCAATTTTCAGGATGAAGTAGCAATTCTTTATAAGAATGAAGGTAATGGGTTTTTCTCGGATATCACTTAATATCTCTGGAATAGGGGAAAAGACTTTATCCACCCTTGGATCGGGAACGGCTTTTTCGATTATCGATAATGACGGTGATAAGGACCTTTTTATTGCCAATGGGCATGTTTGTGATAATATCAATCAGATCTGTCCGGAGAAAACCTATCCGCAAACTAATCAGCTATTTGAGAATTTGGGGAATGAGGTATACCGCGAGGTAACCGCCTTTGCAGGGAATGGTTGGCGTCGAAAAGCACCCAGGCGTGGGGCCGCTTTCGGCGATAACGATAACGATGGCGATATCGATATACTGGTCACCAACAGTAACAGCAAAGCACGATTTTTGAGAAATGATGGCGGAAACCGGAAAAGCTGGATTAAAATTCAAATTATTGGAGACACCGTCGATCGGTCAGGTATCGGAACCAGAGTTGAAGTGGCCTGTAAAAGCCTGGTGCAAATCGCCGAGGTCAAAATCGGGTCGAGTTACTTGTGCCAAAATGATTTGACTTTCCACTTCGGTCTAGATGACCATGAGGTCGTTGACAAAATCACTGCTACCTCTCTAAATGGATCTGTCTGCGAAACAAAACCGGTTACAGTAAACCAAACCATCCAGATTTACAAATCGGGTAAGTACAAGAGCCCGTAGAGGCCTCTCCACGGTTAAGAAATCTTTTTTAGCCCCGATAGCGAAGCGGCTTCTACAATAGATTTTTGTAACAGACTTGATCTGACGTTACAGGGATTTAACTTTTCTAGCATTTGAGTTTAAAACTGGAAGGTGTGTATTCAGTAGATCAGAGTGCACTGGCTCCCATTATGAAATGGGATACGGACCTGAGTATCGTCTTTACGAAATTTAAACTCTCCCTCCCAAGAGAGGGCTCTGCTGGTGAATCTCTAAGTCGGAGTCGGTCAACCGACAGATGTACTTATCCGACAGTCTTTACTACCCAGTATAAGTACGATCAGAAATATCGATTTGGCTATTCACTGGGTTCTCCGCCCAACCTCAAACGCTTGAGTGAAATTGGAACGGCACCAGGTTGGCCTTCGGTAATCTGAATGAATTGATCGGTCGCGATTCCCTTAAGCGTTTGGGTCTGTCCGGTCGTTGGCCAGAAAATCTCCAGTTCTTCAACCTCTGTCGCTTGACCGAGTCCAATCGTCTGGCGAAGGGGATTAGCACCAAATGTCCCTCCACTATTAACGTGTTTGAAGATGGATCTTCGCACCCCATCTTCAATTACCTGGACGCGAATCCGCGCTCCAATTGCGGCTCTATTGGATTCGGTACCGACCAGATGAATGGTCAGCCAATGGTTGCCAAACCCCTTATTTTCGTACAGCGCGTTGCTATATTTATCGGCTGGGAAAGCACCTCCCATTTGCTCGAAAACATCCTGATCCCCGTCGTTATCGAAGTCGGCAAAGGTGACCCCATGACCTTTTTGAATATTGGCAAATCCACCAGCGTAGGAGACTTCGGCAAAATATTTTCCGCTTTTGTTTCGATACATCATACCCGGCATGACGTTCCATAGATCCGGATTCCCCGTGCCCAGGTAAAAGTCGAGATAACCATCATTGTCCAGATCACCAAAATTAGATCCCATGGGTGAAGTGGGATGAACCAGGTTATATTGTCTTGCTACTTCTTCAAAAAAACCGGTCTCTGTTCCCAGGTAAAGTTGTGGGAACGCCTCAGGGGCAACCGACAGGCCACGAGCATCGGCAGCCAAAACTCCGATATCAGCGGTGTAAGAGGAAACATACAGGTCCAACAACCCATCGTTGTTTATATCCCAGAACCAGGCNGGAAAGGTCTGCTCGAATCCCATAACTCCCAATTCNCCCGCTAAATCGGTGAATGTATCGTCGCCATTGTTGTGGTAGAGNCGATTGGCNTCACCCAGGTTAGAGACATAAATATCGGGCAACCGATCGTGATTGTAATCGCCCCAAATCACAGCCTTAGTAGGNCCAAAGTCCTGAACACCAGCTTTTACTGCGATGTCGGTGAAGGTACNNTCACCGTTGTTTCGGAACAACTGATTGGGAGCATCAGATAGCAGTTGATTAGCTTCGTTACCAATGTANAGGTCCAAATCACCGTCGTTGTCGTAGTCAGCCCAGGAAGCGGATTGAGTCGGATAGTGGACTTCTCCCAAGCCTGCATCAAACGTAACATCAGTAAAGGTAATCCACCCATCAGACGAAGGCCCGTTATTCCGCAGCAGAGAGTTGGGGTGCCGGCCGTATTGCCCCAGCCAGGCACCACGCAAGACCAGCACATCGATATCGCCATCGTTATCGTAATCAGCTTGTACTAAGTTTAGTCCGCCATAAAGACCTGTTAATCCCACCTCAGCCGTCTGTTCGGAGAAGGTACCGTCTTGATTGTTGTGAAAGAAGTGGCTTTGTCCAAACGGATCCCAAGTGGAAACAAACAGGTCCAGGTAACCGTCGTTGTCGAAATCGTCGGCAATGGCCCCACCAGACAGGTCAAAAGTGTCCAGACCAAGTTCAGGCGCGATATCCCTGAAGCGGGGAATCATCTCCTCAGAGACAAAAGTCTCAGGTGGAATTAGAAAATCAGCCGGGACGGAATCTGGGTACTCGTCAACCGTCATGTAGGCCAGATTGAGCAGCCAGATTGCCTTCAGGTAGAAAGGATTATTGCTTTTTCCACTTTTTACCACCTGTGTCAGATGCGGGATCGCGTTTCGTGATGGATCTTGCTGGGTATGAATAGCACCACCTCGCAGGGGCAAGATACAACTATCAGCTGTATGACGAAGGCAGCAGTTCTGGGTCTCGGCCATCCGTATGTGAGCCATCCCCAGATAGAATTGCGTTCCCGTCACGGCGGCTGAAGAAATGCGATCAGAGGCCTGCAGAATTTTCAGGGCATCGGTGAAGTGCANAACTGCCTTCTCTTCTCGCCCCAGGTTGAGTTCNGCCTGCGCCAGTTGAAAAGTGAGTTCCCATCTGCGCCGGAGAGGNGCCTCTTCAGGTAGGCCAGCCAACTGGTGACCAAGTCGATCAGCTAAGCTAAAACCAAAGTAAGAATTGTTCTCTATCGTTTCTGTCCCAACTTGCTGAAGTAGATCTATCATCCTCTGGTGTGAGTCTGGCGTTCCAGCCTGTAGATTGCCAGCGGTCAGCAGAAGGAAAGAAATAAGGGAAAGCGTAAGGATAAGGTTATTTGGTTTCAGGCTAGATTTGTATAGTTGTTCGTTCATTTTATGTGGCTCAGGATATCGAAGTACCTGATGCCCAAGACCTCCGTTAACCGCAAAGATTTGGTTGAGGCCTATTATATCAAGCCTTGCGTAGCAAAGAAAAGGAACCTGCTAATGACTGAAGTGTTTGTCATAAGAGAATGCTTCAGTCATTATCCGTTCTTGGATGATGGCGGATAAGGCTCAGCCGACGATTCTCCAGGTTTTGTCCTGCTGCTGAGCGTACAATGTAAATTTGGTAGTGGGCCAAACCTAGATCTTGGCGTGAATATCCAGCCTAAATTCCACTTTGTTGATCAGCAAACCAATGACCGTGTCAGGTATCATCGGGGGATATCTGAACATCTAAGTTACTTAACCGGCCAACCGACGATGTGTTTGGCGAGAGTATCTGCCGCCGGATGGTTATTACCCCCACTTGGATACTCGTTTCAGAAGATTTAAATCTGAAACTTCGGCTTGGCCTATTAATGTAGTCCCCTGCATCAACCTAATATAGAGCTAAATCCTTATTATCAGATTATAGAATACGCACTGATTAAATCCAAATACCGAACATAGAGCGTTTTAGGCTTTTCCCCTAGACGATTCTGCGATCCGTGTCATACTGCTAGCCGCCTCCTTTTATGATAATGCTACGCCCTCAACGAAGCCTTACTCCCAGGAGGAAAAGTATAAGACGAAGCCGGTCAAACGCGAATCAATCGTCCTGGTAAAACATCAATATCGCTTCCGTGACCGTGTCAAATTCAGTGCTTCGCGCCTCCGTCTCCCCCTCGGTCGCATTCGTAATATAGAAATCACCGAGGCTACCGTAACCGCCCCACATACTCATAAATTTCTCTTTAGATTTTTGCGGAGATACTTGGCTTAGTAACTGGGCTGGATCACGGTCTGCTGAATAAGCGTCGCCGCTTCCAACACGGTCTGGCTAAATTTTGTACTTCTTGTCTTCGACCATCAAGATGTGCATACGCACCAGGTGACTGTGTCGATCTTTCAATGCTTCCATGGGACACAGGTTCAAAGAAATCATCCACCTGGCTATCAGCCTCCCTTATTCCCAGAGCATTGAGCAGCCTATTCATGCAATTGATCATCAAAAATCTCCTCCCCCGGGCCAAACACCTCACACAAAGTGCTCTAGCCCTTCACTTGCTAATTCTGATTGATTCCACCGCCTACCTTGCGACACCCGGAAGTTTTAATATCCCCTGACACCTAACTAGGAACAACAAAACTAATACCATCAAACTAAGTTTCCGCATTATACAACTGCCAGCAAATAAATCCCTATGACCAAGGTACGCCACTAACTGGTATCCAATCTGGTTCTCTTAAACCATGTTGCTTGTTATTGAAACGGTTGAATATCGTATTCGTGTGGTCAACTAAGCGGAGAGGACATTACCATTATGTCCGCTGAGTATGGACAATTCCTTTCTAGATCTTTAGCATCTCACACTTTGGCGGTTTGGTCCTCACAGCCTTAAAGGGGTCTATTTCCTGTCCAGACTCTGAATCCCATATCCGAGCCGTTTGGGTCTGTACTAGCCATCACTACTTCCATCACTGGCATCACCAGTTCGACGGTTGATTCCGCCATTAGCACAGATAGCCTAGCAGCAATTGGTCGCTAGACATGAAAGATGGACTTAAAGTGTGGTTAAACCTGGATTCTGTGTAACGGTCAGTGGAGCTAAATCACTCGGCTGGTCAAAGGTCGGTAGATTGGAGGAAGGTTGGCAGACCAAACC
The DNA here is from genome assembly GCA_002699335.1 of Candidatus Poribacteria bacterium. Next base: position 5,162 of record PACG01000069.1, on the reverse strand, counting down.
TGATTACCGTTAGCTTACCAGTGCGGACAATTAGTACGATAGAGTCGGTTTTGGAACAGATTTGCCAATCAGAAACCCAAAACCTGCTAACGATAGTGGAGGGGGGAGAAATTGTCTGTTGAATAGATGCCAACTGGAAGGTTGGTCAGTTACCTGGCCACCTTCGGTTAACATCTACTCTTACTCCTGTTGGCACCTATTTTAGAATCACCATCTTGCGGGTCTGGTCGTACTGTCCAGCAACAATACGATAGAAATAGACCCCACTGGCCACCTGCTCACCACTCTGGTTTTGCCCATCCCAATAAGCGGCACGATCCGTTGAGTAGTAGAGACCAGCCGCTTTATGTCCGATGACCAGACGCCGAACTATCTCCCCTGTGGTGTTGTAGATCTCAATTGTTACTTGTGCATCCTCAGATAGTCCGTAAGGAATCCAGGTTTCAGGATTGAACGGATTGGGATAGTTCTGCAACAGAGAAGAGACTTCAGGTATTCTAGGCTTCAATATGAGGGTTACCTGATTTTCCTTTAGCCCTAGATTGACCAGGGGCTGTAACCTTAAGTTAAATGTGGCCACGGACGTAGTCAGTTCCAGATCTTTATCTTCTGGGATTAGTGTTGGGTCAACCTGCAGAGTAGCGGCTGTTTGGTTCTGTACAACCAACTGCCAAGTAGCTATTTGACTGCTATTTGTACTGGTTGGCCGGATATCTTCCGCTAGTGGTATCAATCTTTTAAGTGTTTGGTTGATGCTGTCATTAGAAAGGTAAACCTGCCCGTTATCAGTAGCAGAAGGCGAAATTGGCGGTATAAATTGATCCCATCTATCGTAACTACTTTGGGCTTGACGGTGCAGGCCAATCGAGACAACCTTTTGGCTAGATTGATCACTTTGCCCCAGATTCGAGAGACTCGAGTTGATAGTAATGGGTATTGTTAAATCTGCTGAGGTGGCTACAGTTGATGGAGCAGTGGAGATTTGATGTGATGTTACCACTAGATCACAGGCTTCTAGTGCTAAGACCCAATAACCCATTCCGCTGTCAATTGAAGTATCCTTGTAATAGTCTCCTTGGCCTGCGCCCCAGCCGAACAATGTCTGGTCGACAATGGCACCATCTGGATCATCCTGAGGGTTTTCAAAATTAACGTCAGCTGAAACACTACCAATCATATTCCAACCAGCTTGCAGAGAAATTGTATATTCAGTGACTGGACGAAGACGAACCTCGATCGCTTGAGAAGTTGAATCTTCAGAGAAGAGCCAGAAACCTTCACCGTATTTTAGTTCTGTAACTGCCTGATATTGCTCATCAGATGGGTTCCAGCGCCACATGGAACTCACTGAGACTGACTTCACAGAACTATCGTTGTCTGTAATGTCAGTTGAAGCCGCCTCTAGAATAGCCGGATTATCATCAAACGGTTCTCCCGGAATCGAAACCAGATTCCACCCCGGTTCCAAGTGGATCTTGGCTACTTCACCCCGATTCAACGAAATCTCAAATGAGTAGTAACTTCCTGCAGTCGCTGCAAAGGTGTACTGATTCGCGTTTAATAGATCATACGTCACAATTGGGTCAATATCAATCCGTTGTAAATGTGCAATCCCGAATTCGTTGGGAATTCCTCCAATATCAATCGTGAGATCAAAGTCACTATTATCGGCCCTGACTTTAAACTGGAAGACGTAATTGGTGTGTTGGGAATTCTTTATGTCCGTCATTACCTCTGTAATAGGTGCACCGGGGTCAGTAGAACTGAGATCAAAGTAGCTCTTTAATTCGACTCCGGCTGTGTTCTGTACAGGTGGTGGCGCAACTTGGCCCAAATCAAATTCATCCAGCCCGTCCAACGCATCCATGTCGACACCAAAATCGAGTACTTCCTCTTCACCCGAGCCTGTTGCAATTGTCACCGAGCTCCGCCAATCTGATTGGATAGGCAATCCGTCAGAGGAGTAAATTATGATCGTACCATCCTCGGACCCTACAGCCAAATACCTGCCATCTGCACTGTAGACCACTGACATTACAGCGGCATGATGGTCGGCAATGGTTGTCTTTTCTGCATAGCCATCGCCATTCTGCGACCAAATTTTGACTGTACCATCATCACTACCGGTCGCGATGTAATTTAGGTCTGGACTCGTATCCCAGAACTTAACTTGGTTATCTGTTGGTAATCCTGCAGGTAAAGAAACATCTAATACGCTAGTACTAGATCGAAGCTGGTTAGAATTTTGATCGGTTGGGTTAGTCTCTGTTACTAGCTGATCTGGGGTTGCATGGTTTATAGTATGTACAAAATGCCTTGCACTACCCAGCGCATCAATCTCAATTAGCAGATCTTGTCCAAAGTTAAGATCAGTTATTACTTTATTGTGACCACCACCTAGCCCGATTTTTTTAATCAGGTGAAATGATTCCCCAGATGACCAAATCTGTAATTCCCCATGGTGATTGATCCCAATCAAACGACCGCCAGCGGTATGCTTGGCAACGCCAAATCCATTTGAAAGATCGGCCTCCGTTAAGACGGCAATTTGCTGGTAGGTATCGGTAGACCAAACATTAATACCTCCATTAACACCAACTGTGGTCAGTGATTTAGCCGAAGGATGATATTGGAGGCTATCAACTGGTACCAAATATGCCTCGCGGTTGGCCAGCAGTTGGTACTGGTCTGTTGACCAAATTCGGAAGGTCCCATCTTCAAATGGAATGGCCANGTAGTTNCCCCCTGAATCAGGACTGTAAACAGGTGTACCGCTAACNAGTGGCAAATCGTCTAATTCCGCAACTGGTTGTTGCGAAGCGCCTGCGGGCGTGGGCCAGATAACAGCTTGAGCAACTGCGGAAACGCTATCTTGATAAACTGCGACCATTTCGCTCCCATTAGGCCGATAGCCAATGGATGTAACAGTTGTGCCATCTCCGTCAAATTCAACTGATAGTTGATAATCTTGGACTGACCAAACCTTGATGCCCCCGTTAGCATATCCAACAGACATAGATTGTCCATCCGGGCTAAATGTAAGGGCTGTTATTGGACTAAGAACACCATCGCCCAAATCATCGATCANTAGNCCAGCCACTGACCACAGTGAGACGGTTCCATCCTGCCGACCAATTGCCAATATACTAGCGGTGGAACTGTATGCCCAAGCCGTTACCAGATTGCCTCCACTATTTGGATGAATTATTCCCGCCTGTTGTTTATCTATTGTGGACCAAACCGAAACCACACCGTGATCATCGTATGAAATCAGATAGGTTCCGTCATTAGTAAAACCGAAGTCATCTTGTTCGACTTGCCTGCTTACACGAGTTCCTTCTCCTTGTAGCAGGGCAATCTCCTGATAGCTTCCGTCATTGTTATCATAACCCCAGAGCCAAATACCAATTGAGGAGGAAATTGCGATCGTATCTTCGGTTGGAGATACGTCAACGTCCCAAATATGCCCCTTCCCGAGTCGGGAAATAGCCTGCGCAGGAACATATCCAGGTAAATCTAGTGTTTGCCTGACCGGTATAACGATCTGTAGTTCACTGGTTCCATGGGTNTCAGAATCGCTAGTTGTTTGATCTTCGATAGCTGTTGAATCGACTGTTACCGTCCCTTGGCTGACGGCCATTGCATCAAGCGTGTCATCATCTGCGTTCAGATGGGCATAGATATAGTATGAACCGTCTGGNACCACAATTTGGTAACTACTGATGCTTGTATCAGAAACAGGTTCAAGCAACGTTCCGTCGAAGGTGATGGTGTTAGTGGTATTATCGTAACCAGTAATTGTATATGTTAGCGCTCCGGCGTTAGCGGCGCTGGGTTGTAGNATCAAGCTCCGACCAATGTAGAAGCCTTCAGGCAAACTGGCATCTATCAGCGNACTCTCTGTCCCGCCTGTTGGAACTNCCATTTGGATTTGTAANTCGTTCCANTCATAACTGTTGGTGCCAGCGTNATTAAGAGGTTGGTCTTTCACTACGATCCCTTGGGAGNCTAGAGCNGTTAGGTCTGCCATAGTCAGATTGCTGAGAGGATCAAAATAGAGATCGATATTTACGTTAGCTGCAGGATCCTGAGGCCAGATCTCAAACCATGCTAGTGTAACAGCTTGATTGACTACAACACTATTTGACAGGTTANCCCATCGAACCGCTGAGTTTTCGTCTCCGCCATTTCTAATNACTACCGCTTCACTGACATCGAAAAATGAGCTTCCACCTTCCGAGTAGATGGCGTAAATATAGTACTCAGTTCCTAGATCAGTAGCTAATTTGGCCGTATTCCACGAATAGTGTCCATCGGTACTATCCTGATCCGCCTGAATCTCGGCGATAAAGACTGAATGCGCTTTGATTTCAGCTAAATCCTGGTAATTAGGTTTGTCGGCATACCGTAACTCAATCTGGCTACCAGTCTTACCATTGTCCGTCCAGTTAATTTCAAACTCAGTTTCAGTGGTATCNTTACCTGTNGTNGGTTGATCATTTTCGCCAGGCAAGAAGGCAACGGGGATAATATTTACTGGACTATCAGCCACAATGACATATTCACCTTGATCAACGCCCTGTGGCTCCAAGTATAGATGGTATTTACCAAAGGCTACCGGTTTTGTGGCCTTAGTCCAAGCGGCAGTTGGGGCTGCCTGAGCGAACAGAACCGAATCGCGCAATTGGTCGTTATTGGACAAATCGGATTTTTCATCTAGATAAAAATTATAATCTTGTCCATCAGATATGCCTTCGGAAGTGGCAGAGATTGGCTGGGTACCGAAATTTTCAATAATACCCGTTCTTTGAGCCAGCGGACTGGCAAAAGTTCCAACAGGCCACTCTTTATTCCCGGTGGCGTTAACCACACTATCATCCAGATTGAAGCTAATGCTGCCTGAACCAGAATAGGCAGTTCCTCTAACTGCTACCCACGCAAAATCCAGATTGCCATTGTTTACCAAATTGAATTCTTTACCCTCGGCTTCACAAGACAACAACAACCTATCCACAGTAGAGCCAGCAATCACCAGGTTGGCATTACTAGTGAAAGTGGTGTCGGACCCAACCAGTATCTTAGGACTAACATTGGTAGTTCCAGTTATCAAATCGCCATTTAAGGTGACATTACCGCGAAAAGCCAGTGAACCTGGAATAGAA